>NZ_JACLQJ010000019.1:0-36663 GCF_016648665.1 Streptococcus sp. 23.2 | reverse complement strand
TTTCTCTTCTAGACATAAAAATACCTCTTAAGTAGATTTTAGGTATTTACCTTGTCTACTTAAGAGGTATCATATCAGAATACCATACCAAAGCGCCCTCGCAAATTGAGATTGTTTCATAATTGTAAACTCCTGTAATCATTCTATTGTACAGTATTTAGAGCAATAAAAAAAGGAGGTCATCATAATGACTTCCTTTAATCGTATACAGTTTTCCTTAAGAATCAAGTAAGCAACCTGTATCTTAGTCACCTCTTAGCTGTACTTGTGTACGGGCTAGTAGGTCTCCTAGATGCCTCTTATCTTTCCTATATATCGTCATTGCCAGTAGCAAAACTGCAAGTAGAGTCGCCGAAAACGAGAGGATAATGGATAACACATCAAAATCACTATATAAGCCATGAATCGTGCCCATATGACCGAGTTGCCAAGGTAAAAATTTGATGACATTTCTAATCAAGCTAGCCTGCACTGTTTTTTTCTGGTAGACAAGTTCAAGTCCTGCTTTAACCTTCCCAAAACTGCCATCATTATTATAATCCAAGAATGTAAAAAGGAGCGTGATTGGCAAAACAGAGGTGAAAAATACAAGCCACTGCGACTGAATTTCTGTAAACTCTGGGACACCATTAAAAAAGATGATGTAAATAAGCATCGAACTTAAAAACAGAAGAACTAAATAAGCTAGAATGAAAAGATAATCAAAGAGAAATTCAATCATTCTTTTTTTAAACGGAATAGGGTTTATTGCTATAATTTTCATCATCGTCTCCCCCCTTTCTCATCTCATATTATAACATTTTTAATATTCTAAATAATATTTGAGAGGAAAATCTGCTGGCTAGCGCCCTCGCAAATTGAGATTGTTTCATATTTGTAAACTCCTGTAGATTCTATTATACACTACTTCTATTATGGCTTTTGGACTTTATTTCAATTTTACGTTATATTATTATTTAAAATCTAAATCATAAGGAATTATGTATGTCAGAAGATATTAAAATCAAGATTGGAAAAAGAATTCGTGAAGAACGTGAACGTCAAGGGTTAACACGTGAGCAAGTTTGTGATACCGAAGAAGAATTAACCGTCAAACAACTGATGAGAATCGAGCTCGGTCGCTCATTACCAACCATTGTCAAACTGCAATACATCAGTGATAAATTGGGTGTTTCCCTCAACTTTTTGTTAGGTGAAACAAAACTAGACATTCCTGAAGACTATTATCATGCTAAATATAAACTCATGAAGTCTCCTGTCTATGGCGATTCTGAACGTATCAAGAAAAAACTACAAGATATTGAAGAACTTTATGAAAAATATATTGATATTCTACCAGAGGACGAACTTCTAACCATTGATATCATTGAAAGAACCCTGAATTTTATGACTGAAGGTGAAGAGGATGCTATCGAAACTATCTTTGAAGACTATCTGACTCAAGTTTTGAAGAAAGAAGCATATTCCTTAAATGACCTCTTACTAATTAAATACTAAACCTTTCAATGTCAAGTTGGTGACTATGATAAAGAGATTGTTGAAAGTTTTCGATGTAAATTAATTAATCAAGAATTACAAGGGGAAGAGTTAGTTAATGTTGAACTACTTGGAGCATTGTCAACTATAGGTGGAATCTATGTTATGCATCATGATTATAGAAATATGAAAACTATTGTCGATAAAATGCATACTGTTATCGATAAGACTCTACAACATGCTTACAAACCCGCTGTACTTATTTTTGAAGCGAAATATTATCTTTTCTATGAGAACAATAGAGATAAAGCGACTGAGCTTTATAATACAGCTACCGTACTAGCTGAAGCTTTTGGTGATCAAGTCTTCATAAAAAATCTTAAAATGGAAATGGAAAAAGATTTAAACATAAAATAGAAAATATATCATCAACATTTTAAACATGATTCATTCCAAATGTAATAACTACCAAAGAAGCATCTGAAGTTAAACTCAGATGCTTCTTATCTTTCCTGAATATCGTTGAGTAAACGAAAGTTTTTCGGCAACGAATTTTTGAGTGAAATCATTGTCTTCTCTCAAATCCCTTAAACGTCGGTACATCAATCTTTCTCCTAAGGAAAAGTATAGAGGAAAAACAGGAAAAATTTTATGTATTGTCCTAATTGGACAATATGAAATATACTCAATAATATCCACTAGTATTCAAGTATATTGATTGATGCTTTATTGTTTGAAACAGAAAAATAATAAAGTATATTCCATTTATAGAGGGTTGATATGTCTTATTTATATTATTTGTAGGTATTTATTTACTTTATTTGATAATAACTCTTGATCCATGTTTAAAGTACCAGTTATGATAAGAGGTTCCAGAAATGTTAGACCTGTCAAATACTGAATCGTAGTGATAGGCTTTAAAATCTCTTCAATTGTTACATGGAAGCGGCCGTTTCTCGTGTAGTCATCTTGCCCAGCTCCAAAACTAGCTACCAACATGACTTCCTTGCCTTGTAAGGCAGTACCAGTCGAACCATAGGCCCAACCGTATTCAAAAACAACGTCAAACCACTGTTTCATGAGGGCTGGCGTTTGGTACCAATAAATTGGGAACTGGAGTACAATGCTATCACTTACCTCTAGAATCTTTTGCTCCGTTTTGACATCAATGTCAAAATTGGGATACAGTTGGTACATATCTCGCACGTCATAACCAGCTCCAGCAGCAGCTGTTGCCAGTTCTTTATTAATGCGTGAGCCCGTTTTTAATTGAGGGTGAAATGTAAAAATTGTGGTTTTCATATCGTTTCTCTTTCTTATCTTAATTATGCTTGACCTTCCTTAGACACAAACCATACATCAAAAACGCACTAGAAACACATTACTCAAATGCAAAATTGGAGGGGACCAATAAGCTTATCAAAGACATCAAACGTCTGGGCTTCGGTTTTAGAAACTTTATTAACTTTAGGAAGCGTGTTTTCATCACTCTGAACATACAAAAAGAGAAAACCTATCAGGTTCTCTCTAGATGTTAGCTTTTCGTCACCCACTACAGTTGACAAAGAGCCATATTTAACCTGTCTACTTGACAGGGGGCATATCAATAGCGGGTGGTTTATTTGTTTCGCACCTTCGGAGCGAAACGGACTAATAGTCACATAATAAAAAGGAATTAAGCAACCAAACGCTACTTAATTCCTTGAAATTATCTCATCACCTCTATTAGCCTTTAAATTTTGATAGACTCTATTTTCTAATTAATATGACCAATATTGTCAATACTAACCCTTTCAATCAATTCATTAGTTGTCGAAACTAAGTACATTAATAAATCCAAAAAGAGTATCAATAGTAAAGTAAACTAAATAATTGAGTTATAAATGGCTATTTTCACAAAACTGTTTCATCATCACACTATCTCAGTACACAAACCATTTTTCTATATCTTTGTCTTAATCTTGATCTTTTTTCTTTAATCCAAGAAACGCACCTAAGGTAAACATTATTCCGGCAACTAATGACATGAAGACTTCGCTAACTGTTCCGGTTTTTGGCAACCTATCATTGTTAGTAGTTGATTTACTATCAATATTGGTATGTTTATTATCTATGTTCTCTGGTTCATTAAGATAAACTTCCTTCTTATTTTCAAAGTTTTTATCATTTTCATCAGGAACTTTAGCTGTGACATCCTTAGTTGAATCAGATTTGTGTGAATGATTTTCTCTTTGTAAATCCTCCTTTTTGTAATTTTCATCTAAGTGACTATGATTTTCTTGCACGTTATCTTTCTTTTTCGATACATCAAAAGTAGGTTTATTTTCCTCCTCCTTTTTCTCCTCTATTTTCTTGAATACAGGTTTTATAAGAGTATCTTTTGATACATTAATAACATAGCCAGCATCTTTTTTCCCTTCGACACCAGAAATTTCCCAGCCATCAAATTGATAGCCTTTTTCTAATTCACCCTTATAGACAGGTAAAATGAAATCTTCTTCCGACACTATCGTTGAACTCATTTCTTTTCCATTTTGAATGGTCACAGTTACCGTATGAGGTTTTAGTTCGCTTACCTCTCCCGTATCTTTGTTTAAAATGAATTCTTTTACGGTTGTATTTCTTGCAAAATCTTTTACAACAATCTTAATGTTTAGTGTCTTATCTGTTAGTTGTTTAATATCATCAAATGATTTATATTCTTTTCCATTTACATAAATATGTTTGTCTTGAATCTCACCATCGAATCCATTATTTCTTTTATCATTGATATTAAAGACTACAGATTTTCCGTCAGCATATTCAATACTAGTATTTCCCTTAGGATCAATGTTTACTTCTGGTTTAACATTATCATATAAAAATTGATAGTGTACTCCAACCGCTTTCGCATTCAAATCGCTATAGCCAGTTTGAAGATAAACATTTCCATCCATATCTGTTACCTTATCTGGGAATCCGTTTGCTTTATAGTCTTTCATTCCCCAGTCCATGATGTCACCGTCTTTAACATTAAGCTTAATATTAAAATCTCTAGTGTTATCAATGTGTAAATCTCCGTAGATTAAATAATTATCTACAACCGATTCATTAACTCTCAACTCCCAGTTAAAACCACCCTTATCAGAAATCTTACCTCTTAAATAAAATTCTGGATTTCGTACATAAATTTTATTAGATTTAGATGGATTAAAGTAGTTCTTGTCCATTGAAAGATTTACTGGTTTTGCATCAATAAATAACATAGAGCCATCTTCTTTTATAGCTTCTACGTTGGACTCATCCTCCCCATGATACTCTTTATCATCTTTACCAATTAATACCAGTTTAGAAGAATCTGTTACAAGATTTCCATCTTTATCGATTGCCTCCCCTTTATCATTCATTTTAAAGGTAAACACTTGATATTTTACAATGTTAAAGCCATCCAAAGCCGACATTAATACTGATTGAGTACTTCTTCCATCTTCAACATTTCTACTATCAGCATAAATTATTTTTTCTGATAGGACTCTTAGATTAGGATTGGCCTTTTGTATTTTTGCTATATCTTCCTGGCTATAAACTCCATTTCCTTCTAACATATCCGTTTTTCCAGGATTATAGGTAGTCACTTTTAGTGCATAGCCTTTTCTTAGAATGATGTTATCCTTTAACAGATATTGTTGTTTTTCTGAATCAGAATAGATTTTACCAGATTCCATTTCCGTTAAATTGTTTGGTTTGTTCTTTGAAAGATCACCTTCTCCTAATTCTATTACATTCCCATAACTTGATGTATAGGGATATTCTGTTTTAGTTTCCTTATTTTTTTCAGGCATTCTAATTTTAGTTTCAGCTTTTATCTGATCATCATCTTTAACAAAGAATCTCATATCTCCTGCAAAAGCTAATCCATCCACAATATCATTAATATTAGCGTATAAATCAAATGTCATCGTTTTTGAGTGGGAATCATACTTAGTCGTTTTGATTTCTACAGATCTATAGTTATTGCCGTAATATACCTTGGCATTTTTAGAAACATTGCTTATCTTTCCAAGAATTTCAAAGTGTCCATCTTTAGACGGGCTTAGAACACCATAAATTTTTGATTTGATTTCGTCAAGTTTTTCAGTTTCATATTGTAAGGCACTACCATCGTCATAAGCAATGATATTTCCCTTATCATCGTATTTATAATCGTATTCCTCTGTTCTCTTACCAGTTTCACTTGTAAAGTCATCAACTTCTCTAAATTTCTTTTTAATGAGTTTCTTTAAGTCTTTACTTTCAAAATCTCTAATTGTTGAAATAGTTTTATGAATAGTCAAGCTTGATTTTTCTTCGATAGACTCTTCATTTTCTTGATGATTTTCTTCCTCAGTTGTATCTTTTTTAAGACTATCCTCTTTTCTATTTTCTAAATTTTTAAATTTAGATTCGGAAATCTCGCCAAGCTTTTGGTATTTAGATGAATCTTGATCAGGATCTACTAGATAATAGGAAATCATCCCCTTTTCATCAGCATGATCAGCAAATTTAATTCTATGAATCTTTGTGAAATTGCTAGATCCATCTAATGCAATGACTTCAATGATTTTTCCTCTTAAATCTCCTGCACCATTAATTTCATAAATAGTATTTCCGTCTTTGTCTAGTTTCCTATTTCTTCCTTGACCCTCACCTGCATAAGTTACTTCAAGATTTTTCTCAACCTCTCCATCTTCATTAACCAGAGCGGCGCCTGCATACCAAACTTCGTTTGCAATCTCGTCAAATTTTTCAGGATGTTCTTTTTGATCTCTCGCAAATAAGGTTTCATTCTTGTATTGATCTTTTACCTTGTGATAAGTATCCTTTGTAATCAACTTAATTTTTTCAGGATTTGAAAAATCAACCGAAACAATCTTAGGGGCTGTATTATCAATTTTTACAGGAATATAGGAAACCTGCCATGGGTAATCTTTAGTTAATCTATATTTAAATTTATAGAAATATTGACCTTCTGCAATCGGTTCAAATTGTCCTCTTATCTTAGTAGCAGGATCTTTGGTATCCTTGCTTTCTGGTGCATTTTCTTCTCTACCTCTAGGGTTATAGATGAGTCCATCCCATTTCAAGTCGCTCCAAACTTTTAGCTTAGAAGATTTGATTCCCTTTGCATCATTTCTCTTAGAGTTTAAAATTCCTCTAATAAAGTGTTCTCTCGAAATGACTTTTAAGTCTCTTTGATTTTCTCCCTCTTTATTTGTATTTACTATTGAAATCAATCCTTCTTCTGCACTTCTTAATACAAGTGGAGAAGGTGTTAATCCTCTCCCAAGTTGAGCATCTTGAGGATTTCCATTTGAATCTAAAGGATAAATTTTAGCAATATTAGAACCACTTGATGATGGTGCGTTGATCCCTTCGTTATTGAAAGCAAACAATTCTGGATTTTGATCTAGGGATGTTGTATTTTTATCTTTTCTATTTTGTATAACTCCTGCTGGATTAAATTTATCTATACCTTCTCCACCAATCCCCTTATTTAAGGTTCCTGGAATTTTCGGTTTGCCATCATCATCATAACCTTCCATTGTTTTTGATTTTGAACCTTCTTCCCAGGCCCATTTATCAAGGATTGGTTCGTGGTTCCAATTCCCAGCAAATCCCATTAGAGGCATCGATAAAGAAGGTTGGAAGTTTATTTTCTTCCCGTTGGAGTTCAGAGCTTCCATTTCTTCCACTGACTCAAAATGAATAAATGATTCTACAAATTTATTTTTGTTTTTAGCCTCCCCAACATTTATAACCGCATTTAAATCAAAGCTAGAATTTGGACCTATAGTGAAAGTGTCATGCTCAAATGTAATATTTGCTCCTTTGATTTTTTCTGGGTGGATTTCTGGAACAATTTGCTTACCATCTGGAGATTTTTCATCTTTGTATGTTTCATCCAGTTTGAGTCTGTCAGTTAGAGCATCTGTAGTTATAGCAGATGCTGAAACTTTAAAGGTTAAAGGTCTGTTTGATGTATTGTGAAGCTTAATTGTAAAATATTTTTTATCTCCTTTTATTTCTTTAAGAGAAATAGAACCATAAGAGTTTACCAAACCTTTAGAATCCGTGTTTTTAAAAGTAGCTACGACTTCATTTCTCAAAGCATTGGCAACATTAATTAGCCCTGCTCCCTGTTGTCTAGGTGATGCAAAGTATTGACTTTTTTCTTTCCAAGAAGTTGCATCCATCATAGGGCGTGCAGTATTTTGTAGGGCTATTTTTGTAAGACTTGTAAGATCTATTTTGTCATCTCCCTTAAGATTTTTCAACACAGGTCTTTCAAGCATTTCCTTTAATTTTGGTCTAATCAAAACAGTAGAAGCTGCCACGATTGGAGTTGCCATACTAGTCCCTGACATATAACCATAAGTTGATTTCCCATTAATGACATTGAGAGTGGATTTAATATTTTTACCGGGTGCTGAAACATCTGGTTTTAAAAGTAAATCTATTCTTGGTCCCCAAGATGTGGACCCTGCTGGAACGATGATCTCTTCTTTATACAGTTCTTTGTCTGTGTCAGGTGAAAACTTAAAGTCAATCTCTTTTTCGTCACCTACATTCGGTTTATTAGAATTATAGCTTGCCATATCAATTGGGTAGTATTGCTCCAATTTATCTTTAAAATCTTCTTTATTATTCCTTTTAACCTCAGTTTTTTTATCAGGGTTAATCATGTTCCATAACTTTACACCATCATCTCCTGAAATTGAAAAAACTTGACTAGTAGTTCCTTCATCCTCCTCATATCCCATAGCTGGAAGCTCTGTCCAATTATCTCTATTGTAGTAATTTACAGTATTTACAACCATAATGCCACGTGCACCCTTATCCGTTGCACGTTTAAAAGCATTTTTTAACTCCTTTGTATAAATTCTATCCATTACTGCAATTTTGCCTCTAAGATCCAATCCTATCAAATCTTTGTCTTGCCCCTTGCCTATATATACAAATTTTAATTTACTAGAAGCTTTTGATCCATCTTCATTTGTTATGATTTTATTCTTATCGAAAAAGGCACCTATATTTCTGTATTTAAAACTTTCTCCACCTATGTTAACTTTATCAAACTCAACTGTTTGATTTTTAGCAGATGCGACTGCTATCGCATCTTCATGTGCTGCAGTTCGTGTTACATTTCCAGTGTCGGTCATTTTCAGATTATTATTTGCCACTAAATCCCATGAAGAACTTGAAGCAGAAGTCGCATAGTTACCCGTAGCTACAACCATTGGAATGCCTGCTTTTCTTAATGCTCTAATAGCTTGCCAATATTTCTCACCTACAAGACCTGTTCCTGTAAAGCCAGATGATATCGAAACAACATCGACATTGTGTTTGATCGAATCTTCAATAGCATGAAACATTGTTTCATCTCCTGCGAAGCCAGATCCTGCGTCAGAGTACATTTTATAAGAGAAAATCTGTGCATTAGGAGCAATTCCATCTATTCCGTTAAAGTTTTTAATATCTTTTTCAGTATCATTTCCCGCAAGAATCCCTGCAATATGCATCCCATGTGGATCAAAATAATCGCTTCCATCATCAGCTTTTTCTACAGTAATTTTACCACCATTATAATAATTGAAAGCATGAGGGATTTTATCACTCAACCAGAAATTTTTATCAGTACCTTTTAAGTCTTCTTTTTTAAATCTCATTGAGTCTTTAGCATCATCATCAATCCTCATGGCCTTATGCCTATAATCCGTTCCCGTATCGATATTTGAAATGACCATACCTCTACCATCAAAGTTTTTCCCAAATGGTGCATTGATAGATTTTAGGTAATCGATTGCCTCTTCAACTCCAATTTCTTTTCTAGCATGATTCATCATAGGTTGGACTTTTTGTGACCTTTCAACCGATGAAATACCTTCTATTAGTTTAATTATGTCCAGAGTATCTTTGGTTGTTTCAATAGCGCTACCGTTAAAAATTCTATCATAAGTATATAAAACTTTTGTATTCTTAAGATTTGATAGTTCCTTGATTGCTTTTTCTCCAGATTCTTTATCTTTAAATTCAGCAATATAGACAAGTTTATCCTCTTTTTTGGGACTTTCTGGGTCTTTACTTGCAGACGAGTCCGCTTTATCTCCTTGGGATTGATTGGAATTTTCTTCTTTGATTTTTGCTTCTTCATTGCTAGTGTTATTGTCTATCACAGGATTTTTACTAACAACTTCTTTTTCCTCAATATTGGAATTTTCTTCTTCATTGCTAGTGTTATTATCTATCACAGGATTTTTACTAACAACTTCTTTTTCCTCAATAATTGTTGTTTTCTTTTCTTCAGTATCCTTTGAAGTTTCTATAACATTATGAATATCTTCAAGTTTTTCTTTGTTTTCGTTTTGTTTACCTATTACTGTTTCTTTATCAGATATTTTTAAAGAATCTTCAGAACTAGGTGTATCTGCTAGGATTACCTCATTAGGGACATATGCTGCTAAAATAACTGCAGCTGTGGTTAATGACAATACTGTACTTTTTTTCATTTTAATTCCTTACATATTTATTTAACTTCCAATAGATAGTAAACTTTAACTTTGCTAGCATTTGTTATAAAAAGTTTTACTAATACTCTTCGAAGATCGCATCAAACCGCGTCAACGTCGTCTTAGCGTATGTATGGTTACTGACTTCGTCAGTTCTATCTACAACCTCAAAGCAGTGCTTTGAGCAACCTGCGGATAGTTTTCTAGTTTGCTCTTTGATTTTCATCGAGTATAAGTATTATCTAGGAAATAGAGTAGTACATTTATATATAATTGTTAGCTCTCCAGAAAAATAGTATATCATTTAAAAAATTTAAGTCAAGAAAAATTAACCTACATTAATTTATTTTTTAATAAGCGTTAAAAACATAGAGTCAAAAACTTTCGTAGTTAGCTGGGGTACATTATCAGAACATTCACACCATCAAAAATAGTAGCAATCAACTTAAAGCACTAGCAACATCACAAAGTCAAACATCATTAATGAAATATCAGCGCTATTAAACAATATAAAAAACCGCTAAGAATAAGACTTAACGGTTATCTTCTACATATCTATTTTTTCAAATCCTCAGTCGTTTATCTACCTATAACCTAGGCTTTACGAGTGCCTTGCTCTACCAACTGAGCTAAATTGGCTAACGCTTTTATAGTATAGCACTCTCAATTTTTTGTCAGGAAGTTTAAAAGATTTTCTTTATCAAAATCTGGCAAGGATTTTGGGGATCCCATAGTTGAGGAAAAATCTCTAATTTTTTAAAACCAACACTTCGATAAAAGACATTTGTTCGGTCATAATCTTTATTTGAACCTTCTGCCACTGTTTTTACCTGTAGGTAGTCCACTTGTTTGACTGCTTCTCTTTCTATAGTCGTAATTAATTCCCTTCCAATTCCTTGACCTTGATAAGCTTTTTTTACGCCGAGACAATCAATCTCTGCACACTCTTCACTAGAATAGGACAAGCTTACAAAGCCAAGCAAATTACTCTCCTGAAAGGCGGCCCACACTTGCAGGTCCTTGGCTCCTTCGATGTAGGCTTGCGTGCTTTCTGGTATTCCAAACCATTCTGGCAAATCTTTTAAAACCTCATCAACAACTGCCATTTTTTGATCTTCATCCTTGACTTCTTCAATTGTAAACATCATAAGTTCCTTTCTTGATTTTAGTCTTACTTTCCCCCTTACGAGCCAGCACTTTCGTAGGCATCCAAGCCCCTATCCCAGAGTTTGAGGGAAATGAAAAAGAAGACAAGGGAAATCAGAATCAAACCACCGATATTAAAGAGCCCATTCTTACCCTGCAAGAAATAACTGGCAGGATAGTAGGCCGTAAAGGCGAAAGGAACGATAAAGCTAATTAACCAACGAAGGAGCGAATTGTAAATAGAAATAGGATACTTGGCAAAATCATTAAACATATAGAAAATGTAAATCATGGCACCTGACTGCTTGGTCCAAAAAGCGATGCTGGCTGTCGCGATTTTTAAAGAAGTGTAAATCAAGGTCGCAAAAGGAATACAAACTAGGAAAAGCAGGAATTTTGGAAGAGTCCAAGAGATGCTAGTTACTGTTGTTCCTAATAGGATGCCACCGACCAAAAGTTCACCCAAGGCATCAATCTGAAAGGTCTCAACGAGGATGTGAAAGAGAGGATTGATAGGACGAGTCAGATACTTGTCAAACTCCCCTTTTCGAACTAGCCGTTGACCTAAAGCCCAGAGATTGTCAAAAAAGAGATGATCTAATCCCTTTGGAATTAAGGAAAAGCCATAGATAAAGGCAATCTCTTGAAAGGTCCAACCTTCTAGCGAGGGGATGTGTTGAAATATGACATTGAGAAACAAGAGGTTTAGGCCTTGAGTCAGAAAGACTCCCAAGACACCAACCACAAAATCCACCTTGTATTCCATGATTTGCTTGATGTATTGTCTGATAAAAATCAGATGCATGCGTTGATATTTTTTCATACTAACCTCCCTGAATGGTGATAAATGACTGGACTCGTTTCCAAATCAACTGAGACAAGCCCACCATCACTATAAGCCAGAAAAGCTGAAGCAAAAGCGCTTGAAGAATCTGACTGGCATCGTATTTCCCAACAATGATCATAACCGGAGTGTAAATCAAGGATGAAAAAGGCAAGAAGGAGAGAATAGCTGAAACCACCTTTGGAAAGAAAGCCAAGGGAATCAAACTTCCAGACATAAAGGCCACTATGGAAGTCTTGAGTAGATTGGAACCCCAAAGATTTTTAAAGACAAATGCTGAAAATCCAAAGCAGATGTTAAAGAAAAAGTTAATTAGATAGGCGAGCGTTAAGCTAAAAAGATATAGAACAGTTAATCCCAGCACTTCTACAATCCCTTGCCCAGACAGGATTTTCATCAAAATAATGACACTTAAAAATGGCAGTCCAACAGAGATAAAAATCAACCACTTGGAGCCAAGTTCGGTGAAAAGGTAAGAGGCCGCAAAATGCACTGGTCTCAGCAAGCGCATGATAATGGAGCCATCCTTGACCTCCTCCCCAATCATAAAGGAGCTGTCAGACCTGGTCAAGAGATTGGTCACAAAACTCATGATGATGTAGAAGGTGATATCTGCCATACTGAAGCCCTGAATCAAAGGCTCCTGGGAGGAGTCAAAGACAGCCTTCCAGAGATAAAAGGCCACAAAAGCTCCCATGACATCGCCAATCCGATAGAGAATAAAGTTGACTCGATAGGTAATCAACTCCTGAATCCCTGCATTGATAAAGGGTTTATACCGTCTCCACAATTTGACCATCTTAGAGCTCCTTTCGATAGAAGCGACGGATAATATCTTCAATATCTGTATCTACCATCTTCAAATCACGGATTTCAAAATCAGACAGGGTTTGCTTGATAATATCAGCTGACTGGTAGCGAGAACTATCGAATTCAATAGTCAGGCTATTTCCTTGTCTATCGATGGTCATATCAGGCAAGCCTTCATAATGAGAGACTAGATGATTTTGACCTGGCGTCAGGTCAAAGGAGAGAGTCTTCATCTTGCCAAAGGTCTCCTTGAGCTGACTCACCGTCCCATCAAAAATCTCTTGCCCCTTATCAATCATAAAAATCCGATCACAGAGTTGCTCAATGTCACTCAGATCGTGAGTGGTCAAGAGAATAGTTGTTTCTTCCTCTTGATTGATTTGAGTAATAGCCCGGCGAATGTTATCCTTGACCGACACATCCAAACCAATAGTCGGCTCATCTAAAAAGAGAACTTTGGGATTGTGAAGCAAGGAAGCCGCAATATCCGCCCGCATCCGTTGACCTAGTGAAAGAGTCCGCACAGGATCTTTGATAAATTCCTTCAAATCCAAAACTTCATTCAAAAAGTCCATGCGCTTATGGAAAAGCGAGTCTGGCACATCGTAAATCTCCTTCAAGACCGTGTAGGTCTCTTGCAGTGCCAAATCCCACCATAGCTGGGTGCGTTGTCCGAAAACGACTCCAATATCCTTGACATAATCTTGGCGATTGTCCTGTGGAATCTTGCCGTTAATCCGACAAAAACCCGATGTCGGTTTTAAAATCCCTGTCAGCATTTTGATGGTGGTTGACTTCCCAGCACCATTTGCCCCGATAAATCCTAAAATCTGCCCTTTTGGAACTTCAAAAGTTAAATCCTTGACCGCTTCAAAGGTCTGCTTTTCAGGATGAACAAAGGAGCGCAAAGCTCCCTTCAATCCTGGCTCCTTAACTGTCTTCACAAAATTTTTCTGAAGATGTTGCACTTCTATCATTGCCATATCTATCTCCTACAGTAAAAAATCAACAAACCGTGTCCTCTAAACACAAAAAGCCAATTTCTCATCTCCTAAAATCTGCCTTCTTTATCACAGCAGAAGACCTTAGTATTACTCTATTATAAAGCAGTTAAAAAAGGAAACCAAGTGTTATTCTCTCAAAAGAGAAAATAGTTTTGATACTTGAAAAAATCAAAACCACCCGTCTAATTCACTAAACAAAATGACACAATTCAATAATTCATCAAAGCCTCTACATATTCCTGTAGAGGCTCATTTCAACTTCTCTCATTCTTGCTTGTGAATGTTTAGATAGATTATAAGCCACAAAAAAGCCACCATATGGTGACTTAATGATAGACAATCTAAAAAGAATTTGGAATAATTACTTTTTTGAGTTCTGTGAATATAAATCATAACTTTACACAATGATAAAAATTCCTTTGAACAATTGCTTCAAGTAGTTGTAAGCTTTAGAACCAAGCTATGGAAAAGATGAAAGTCTTCATCTAAAAAACGAAAAAATATATTAAAGTTCATTTATCACATCTAACAATAACTCTTTGTCATTCTTCATAATGGCTAACAATGCATCCTCGTCATCTTCCAAAATGGCTAAATATATCTTTCTTCGAGCTTCAAACTTTTCGATTTCTTTTTCAATCTCTTTACGCCGTCGATTTTCTCTTAATTTCATATAAAGAAAGATTCCTGCGACCAAATAGTTTAATACTGAAAATATAGCAAATAATACAACAAGATTCATGATAATTACTCTCCCTCTAAAATAAATTTTCTTAGTTCTCAGCTATTGAATGTATTTCAACACTTCACACTAAAAAGATGTGTTTTCCCTGTCTATGTTCATTATCAGTGTTAACTATTAACAAACATATACTCTAGCAAATAAATACAAATCATCTAATTCATCATGTTCAGGTCTTGAGGTTGTATGAAATCCTGCACAATAATGACAATAATAAGTACGAATGGTTTGATCCTCACACAACATAACTGCACGAAGCGCTTTAGCATTAGTTTCATAAACTATTTTATTTTTTTTAGCTCCATGACAGTAAACACCTTTTGTTGAGTGTCTGTTCTCCATTAGTTTCATTTTGTTTCTATAAATAATCTTTCTAATTTTAGACATGTTGTTTTCCTCCTTTTGGTAATAAATGCTGTACTTTTGTTTTGCATTATTTATAACTATATTTTATCACCAGAAATACACAATACAAGTACCTTAAACACATCGTTGTCCATCTGTTTTATACTTTCAAACAATACAACAAAAAAAGTACGTATAAAACGTACTTCTGTTTTTTTGTCAAATGCTATTTAAAAAAAGTGTCAATTTTACTTATTTATTTTTTCTAGTTCAAGTATAGTAAACACCCCATTAAATCGATCAATATAACGTTGAAAACTATCTCTGCCATAGGTTTCAATTTCATATATTACCCTAGGAACTGTACTCCTTGTATCTTTCTCGATAACTTTAAGTGCAGGGATATCATCTTCAAGTACTTCCCAAAACTGACCAACATATCTGAATCTAATCCGAAATTTTTCCGTATCTGAAAACATCAAGAAAGTATGATAACGAACATCACTATCTGACAAAATTTGAGTTAATTCCTCAGAACTTAATATCAGTTCTGTATTATTCTTCGAACGATGAACAGTTTTAAAACGATCCAGTCGGAAATTACGAAGACTCCTTGTATCTATTCTTAATCTTCCATCCTTTTCTTCAACTTTATATGCCATACAATAAAAATAATGATCATTAAACATAATCGAGACCGGTAACACATCATAATCGGCATCCTTACCTTGGTATTTCGTATACTTAAAAGAAAGAGGCTTCTGATTCTCAATAGCATCAAAAATAGCGGATAGATGAGGCAAGATTGATTTACTCTTATTGTCCCTGTAAATCGATAATTCCTTATACTCCTCTAGTTCCCGTTCCGTAAAGTTTCTAATACGCTGACGTTCCCTATCATCAACAGCTCTCTCTACAAAGGTATCAATGATTTCTCTAACTTCCTCAACACGTAGTGCTCTACTTTCTAAAAGAATCTTAGACAAGATGACGGCCTGGTTGTACTTTAAGTTACCATAACCATGGTTATATTCTGCCTCATAGGTTCCTGCAAGTCGAGAATACTTTATTTTCATGTCATCTCCAAGTATTTTTAGATTTTCCTTTAATTCTCTTAAATCATCTTTAAAGGTTCTCTCGGCGATATTAAAACGTTTAAGGTACTCAGTTTTATTAACCTTATGCCCCTTTTCCAATTCAGACATAAAATATAAGAGACGACTGGTTTTCCCTTGCAAATTATTTTCTTCTTTCATTAATCGACCTCATGCTTGATTATAACTTATAGAATATAATATCATTATCCTCTACGTTAGTATGCTTTTACTTTCAACACTTGTCTAAAAAACTCAAAGTCCATTTGAAAATTGAAAAATCATCCTAATTCTATTCGTAATTATCTCTAGTCTTATTTTTTACTAGCTTACAATAAAAATTGAGATTTAATACACAAAGACCAGTGTGAATTTCACTAGCCTTTTTGATAATATTAGTGCAATTTATTATTCAAGTATTCTGCTATATCCAAAAATGATAGCTTAGGATCAAAATGTTCTTCCTCTGCTTCTTCGCCACCTATTTTATTTATGCTAAAATGATTTCCTCGAAATCTGACTTCATATACATCATTTACATAAAGAATCCTATTGGTACTTTCAATACCTTTCTCTCTTTCATAATAAGATTGTATTCCTAATTCCTTTAGTTTTTCTTCTAGGGCTATCAAATGAATATCATAGTTTCTAGCACTAGAGCTCTTATTTGGAATTAACAACATCTCATCTGAACGATTAAGCCAGAACGGAGATTTCATTCTATATTGTGAAGAATCCATTTTACTAAACATAGTTTCATAATAAGAAATGAAAGCATAACGCCATTCTTGAGGAGCTATATTACTAATATTTTCTTGGATAATACGACGATACTCAACATCTAGCGGCTTGGTCATATCGAGTTCATCAAGTAGTTTTTTGACATACTCATTTCGAGATGAAAATAAACTTTTGAGGCTTGGTGCAGTCCCAGAATTCTCATTTGGACTATCCTGACACAGCGTTTTATAATTTCTAACTGTAGAAATTGTATAATCCCCTAGAGACAGCAAAGCTGCTCGCATTAATAGACCTTCTTTAGGGTTCGTCTCAGTAAACATCTCTGATATTTTATTCCAATAAGTTGAAATAATATCAATTTTCCTGCTTGGTAAATCATTTGCATCAAAATAAAAGCAACTTCGAATTTGACCATCAAAATAACGATGATTTTCAGCTACTTCAATAATATCTCTATAGGAATCATTTTCAGTTAGCAATTTAGCTTTTTCAATCTCTTCGTCAACTTGGTCAATACTGAAACCATTAATCCTATTTCCCTCAGCTAGATATTCTAGCAGGTCTGAAGTATGTTCGATTTGTTCATTAATCCCCTTGATTGCCCGTTCATATGAATCTTGAGAATCTATAACTGAGTTATTAATCAAGTTTCTAAAGATACGATACCAGTTTTTATAGCTACTATCTATTGTATCACCGTGATGTGCTAAGAATGTTGAAATAACGTGAAAATAAACCCTATCCTTCAATTTTTTGTTGACTATCGAATGTTCTAAGATAGATGAAACCTCAGGCACTTTATTCTCCGAGAGAAAATCAAGAACAGATACAATTATTTTTATATGACTAATTTCTACAGTTTCAAAGTCAATTTCAAGAGTCCAATTATCACGTTTAGAATAATCAAGGCTATCTAAATTATTGATAAGCGCAATTTCAAATAAATTTAAAAAGTTGGTGTCAAAGGCATTTTTATCAATATTCCAAATAACATCAGTCCATTTTGTATCAATATTTTGGGAAAATTCCCTTTCTAAATGACTATCTATTTTCTTTATTCTATCAATAAATCTTGCTTTAAAATTTTCAAAGTCAGTTAACGGACGTCCCCTAGAATTCAGTTTGATATAGAGCTCATCTTCTGAACCAAGTTTATCTATGTCGAGGAAATTGAACACAAGTTTTTGGTTATTAGAATCTGATAAAACTGAAACATAATCAAACCCATAATCAAAAGAATCAGAAATGTCATCTAGTGTTTTCAAGGCACCTTGTACAGTTGGATCTAACTGCCATGAATCTGCAAACCATGGCTCATCTGTTATGATTTCGGAAGGACTTTTTGTTTCTATAAAGATATTCTTTCTGTTCTCAAATAGACTCTTGAAAAATTGTGTAGAAGACTTTCTAGTTTCATAAGCGAAATTACCCAAAAAGTCACACTCATCATTATCCCTATAAGCAAAAAGATAAACCAGGAATAAGGTTGTCAGACGTTGTTGCCCATCTAATGGAATAAACTTCCCATTAGTTGATTTTCCATAAATAAAATTCAAATCGAGTGATCCGACGTTTGCGTCAAGTAAGGCAGTATTAATATCCTGGAGTAACTTCTTTCGAACTTCGGTGGTTCTTTTATCCTTTCTACCTTGTGCATAGTCTCGCTGAATCAATGGAATTACGACTCGATAATTTTCTAACAATGATTTTAAGTTATATTTTGCGTTAATCTCTTGCATGACTACTCCTCTTCATCTCCAAAAAATTGGTTGAATTCCTGTTTTATCGCTTGAATATAACTGTCTTTATCCTTATCAGTCCAGTCGTCAAATCCATCTACCTCATTGCTATAGACTTTCAAGAACACATTACGCGTACAAACAGGTACAAATTTCCCTTCTGCATCCACCTCAAGAATAATTCTACGCTTTTGGTCAAATGGGCTGTTTCCATAAGAGCGATTCGTATTAGAGTCTAGCAAGGTTAAATTAGCTAGACTATCATCAGCCTCAGCAGTCTCATCGGCCGTAGCATGAATATGCTCGATATCCCATTTCTCTTTCTTATAAATATCAAAAGGAAATCGATATTGTTTTTCACTCTTATTAATCAAAGTAACGAGATTAAACAGTAAAAGTAGAGACCTAATTTCTTTTTTCTTACTACTGTAGGAAAAATCTTCGATAGAACCTATATCTTTTTTCAAAGTTTCATAAGCAATTTTTTTTAATTCATAAAAAGCTTCTGACTTTTTCTTTCCTCTTGTAGCCGCATAGACTTTTTTGATATTCTTATCGTCATCCCATAAGAGATAACCAATTAGATGATATCTATTTAAGTCCATGTACCAGTTAGTTAATTCTTCAAATCTTAAGTCGATCTTATCCCAGTAGTCACTTATAAAAATCGATTTATTTTCGGCATTTTGATACTTTGCGTAGATTGAGTAGAAAGTTGCGTAAATATCATTTTGAGGTATTTCTAAAGTACCATATTCAAGTAGATTAAACAAAAGATCTATCCTAGTGACATAATTCTCACTATTTGTAAGAAACTTCCAAAATGATTCCTCTTGAAGTCGATGTTCAATTTTATCCCAAGCTATTCCCCTATGAATCCTTTCAATATCATTTTCAGATTCATAATTAGTTTGATCTAAAAATAAAGCTTTAATGAGCTCAGCATTAGTCAAAGGAATCTTACCTAAGTTAACTTTGGTAAATAGTTTTATAGGGTCTTCTGTCTCATCGATTTCATACCAAATAAAGAAAACAGACTCAGTTAAGACTTGATAAATATCGTGTAGAGCATTATCCGAATTAATGTCTTCTCGTTCTACCCATTTATCTATGGCAGCAAAAGCCTTACTTATATGATTTGCGTCAATGTCATAATCTTCGATTTCTTGATAAGTGTCAAAGTTTAATTCTTTCAAATACTTAGCACTCTGTTCTCTTGTTTCATAAACCAACTCAAAGTAATCATATTGATTACTTCTTCTACGACCACTACTAAATTCAGCAGACATAAATTTCAAAAAAATAAAGATCGTCGTTAGCCTCTGTTGACCATCAACGACATCATAAGTATTATCTGAAACCTTTTTAACAATCAAGGGCTGCAAACAGTACTTATAATCTCTGTTTTGTTTACTATGTGTATAGAGGTCTTCTAGAAGAGTTGTAACCTCATGTTCAGTCCAGCGATATCCCCTTTGATATGAAGGAACATTAAATTTTAGCCCTTTTAGGTCTTCAATTCGTTTTTCAGAAACTACCATTTGATATCTCCTTTTCATCCAAAGGTTGTTATTAGAATTGACAAAATTATCATCTACAATTATAGCACTATTATAAATCAAAATATTGGAAAAAATGTAAAATACTTTCTATATAGTGACCGGATAATGAAAAAAGCCACCATATGGTGACTTCATTCTTATCTATTTCTCCTCACCCTAGCCAGTCTTTTTCTTTGGCAATGCGGACGGCTTCTGTTCGGTTGCCTGCATCGAGTTTGGTCAGGATGGCTGTCATGTAATTTCGAACTGTTCCATTTGAGAGGAAGAGGCTTTCGGCGATTTCTTGGTTGGTTGAACCTTGGGCAACCATGGCCAGGACTTCTTGTTCACGCTGGCTAAGTGGATTATTGTCAAAGGCAACACCTTCAACCAGCTCTGGCGAGTACTCCTTTTGACCTGCTAGGACGGTATGGATGGTCGCCATGAGGTCACTGATGGAACGCTCTTTGAGCACATAGGCATCCACCTGGGCTGCAAGAGCTCGTTTAAAATAGCCTTTACGTTTGAAGGTGGTCACTATAGCGACCTTCGTTTCTCTATGTTTGGCACGGATCCACTCAAGAACATCAAGGCCTGTTTTAACTGGCATTTCAATGTCTAAAATGGCTACGTCGACTTCTTCTTTTTTCCAAGAGAGCAATGGCTTCTTGGCCATCACTGGCCGCATGGACCTCCTCGACATCGTCCTCCAGCATGAGAAGTTGGCAGAGGGCATCCCTCAACATTGATTGGTCTTCGGCGACTAATAATTTCATGCTTTTCCTCCCTCTTTCAAATGCACACGAATGATTGTTGGATGCGATTGAGACAGAATTTCCAAGTCTCCATCTACCAAACTGAGGCGTTCTCTGATACTGTGTAGCTCTTGTCCTGTGACTTCCTTAAACCCGCAACCATCATCTTCAAACTCAAGAATAATACCAAGATTACGACTTAGACGAATCTGACAGCTATCAGCCTGACTATGTTTGATGACATTATTGGCCAGTTCACGAAGTACCATAGATAAGGTAGACTGAGTAACTGGCGACAGGCTGTCTAAGTCAAGGCTACTATCCACGGTCAGGACGATATCAGATAGGTCAAAGAGTCGCTCAAGTTCTAGCAACTCCTCAGCTACAGTTCGGTACTTGAGCTTATTGACAATTTCACGAACCTCGTACATGGAGTCACGGCTAATCTGGTTCAATTCTTCCAGATTCTTTCTAGCAGCATCATACTGCTCCTTGTCCATCTGTTTCAGTGCCAACTCGGTTTTAAGACTCATCATGGCAAAGGTATGCCCTAAGGTATCATGCAAATCACGACCAATACGATTACGTTCATTTTCAGCCGACAGGATATTGATGGTACGATTCTGCTCTTCCATCTTTCTCTCCTGACGTATACGATTCTGATAATAGTACATTCCCAACGAAAAGAGGAGAATAGCCATAGACATGAGGTGGGTACTCAAATCATCTGTCAATAGGAAGGATGATGACGTCAAAATTAAGAGTGTCGCTAGAAAGGATAAGAATCGATAAGATGATACGCTATCCTCAAAGCGCCAAACGAGAAGATTGACGTTGAAAAAAACAAACCACATCATGCCCCCCTGGAAGGTCAGGGTCATAAAGATAATGTAAGCTAGAGTGTAAAACCACAGAAAGGGAATCCACTTACTATAAGCTTTTTTCAAATACACCATCAGGAGATAAGCTATGGTAAACAGTCCAGTCAAAACTATGGTCCAAACTGGAAAATACCCACCAAAGACTCCCAATACTGGAAAGACAAGGAAAATCAGACTAACAAAATAAGCGAAATCATTTTTCTGGTAAGTTCTAAACATGGTCACTTTCTCTGTAAGATTTAATAAAAAGGGCTAAGCCTGTAGCTATTGTAGCATAGACCAGGATAAAAATGAGTGATTTCCATGAAAATTCCCCTTTTTTTGCAAAATTAACTACCAATTGATTGATATGATAGATGGGTGTCCACTCAGAAATGTGCTGAACCCATTTTGGAAACATGGTTACTGGCATCCAAGAACCACCGATAATAGCAAGTCCAAGAAAGACGATATTTCCGACGATAGACATGATTTGTTGAGATTTAATTTGGGCCAGGAGCAAGCCAAAGGATAGGAAGACAAGGCTCGACAAGAGTAATAGAGCACCTGAACCGAGCCAATGTGAGAATGGCATCTCAACATCACGCGCAAAAGCTCCCACACAGAAAGTCACTAGGATAGCTACCATAAAGTTCATAAGAACACGGAAGATTTTAGAGAGGTAATAGGCCTGAATACTGATTTTTGAATGTTCGATATAGGTTAGCCAGTGCTCCGTTTGGTCCTCTCTAAGCATGTAGGGAAAGGTAAAAAAGCCAAAGCTGGACATAGAGAATCCTGTCATGGTCAACATATAGGACAAGATAAAAGCTTTTTGTGACGCTGGGTCAGGACTCATCTCCATACCTGAAAACAAGAGGAAAAATCCGACGGGCATTCCGATAGACATGATAAAGACAGGCCAACTGCGCCATGTTTTTATCCATTCGATTTTAAGTAGTGCTTGCATTACTTGTCCTCCCTTGTGCTATCAAATAGGCTATCTAACAGTGTCTTATTTTGAATTTCAATGTCAGAAATGCGACAGCCTTGAGCTTGTAAACTACTCCAAATACTTTCAATATCTTTAGTCATAAAGGTTACAACATCACGTTTTTCAGTTACTTCATAAATGGCTGCCAGTTTATCAAGACTTGGCGCAAAGCGACTTGGTAAAGTGACTTGTTTTTCCTTTTCCTCGCTACGCATGGCATGTGGTGTAGTATCCCTGATGAGTTTCCCTTGATTGAGGACCAAGATACGGTCAGCTGTGTGTTCCACTTCTTCAATATAGTGGGACGAATAGAGGATGGTTACACCAGACTTTTTCAGGTCATTGATGATTTCCCAAAAGCGTTGGCGTGTCGTCGTATCCATCCCTGCTGTCGGCTCATCTAAAAAGAGAATGTCAGGCTTGCCAATGAGACAGAGGACAAAGGCAAGAAGACGTTTTTGTCCCCCTGAAAGTTTGTCCGCAAACTGCTGATACTGGTCGTCTTTGAATTGAAAGAGTGCTTGAATCTCTTCTTCAGATAATCCATTTTCAGAAATATCTTGGAAAAAAGCAATCAGTTCCTTGACTTTTAATTGTGAGGGAATGGTATTTTCTTGAAGGAGAACCGCAATTTGATCTTGCGCCTTTCCCTTTTTGCCCTTGATAAAGACTTGACCGCTACTGGCTTTCTTATCACCAAGAATACAGGACATTAAGGTCGTTTTACCGGCACCGTTGGGCCCAATTAAGGCAAGACAGTCGCCTTGTCCCACCTCAAAGCTAATATGGTCTAAAATCGTTTTCCCTTTGATTTTTTTGACAAGATTATTGACTTGAAGGATTGCTTCACTCATGTGTGTGATTTCCTTTCTTTTGATAGAAGGCTAAAAAGACATAACAAGCTGCAACAGACACACCCATGACACTGTAGAGAATATCACTGCTGCCATGAAGTAGGACATAGGCAAAGAGGATGGTCCAAATTACCACTAGGAGCATGATGCTTAGTATTTTCAATAATTTCATACTGGGCCTCCTAGTTTTTCAATTCTTTAATGACAAGGTCGATAAAACTTTTAGCCATAGTGATGAGAATGTAGGCTGAGATAGACAAGCCAATAATCATACCCAAATTTGAGAAGATAGCTTCAAAGTTCCCTTTTTCAAAGATGTCAGTAAACATGCTAAGTCCAGCAAAGACAGTTCCGATAACAGCGTAGATAAGGTAAGATGTTTTGATTTTCATGAGATGACCTCTTTCGTTTTTTATTATTTCTAAGTTATGACTAAAGTATATCTTTTTGGTCATTCTCTTTTTAGCACCAGATGTCATGACATGACATGACATTTGTCATGTGACGTAAAAAAGCCGACCCAAGGTCAGCCCCAAGAGATAGATAAACTATTTCAAATGCGCCATGAACTAAGAAAGTCAGCAAAGAATGACAGATGATTCTCTTTGAGAACGAAGTGAGTATAACTGAGACTTTCCGCTGTGATACCCCCCTGAAGAACTTAAACTTCAGGGGTTCGGAAGTTTCGAGACCTTAGACTCGAAACTTAGGCATGGAAATTCTTTGAAGTTCGCTGACGTTCGTCATCACCTAAGGAAAGTCTCGAAAAAGATTCTTTATTAAAATAAAAGCCGACTCAAGGTCAGCTTTTCATTATCTTATTAATTATTTTTTGAATGGTTCTTCCACCATGATGAGAGGATGGAACCTGAGATATTGTGCCAAATACTAAAGATGGTTGATGGGATAGCAGCTTGTGGCACGAAATACTTCATGGCAAGGGTTGCTCCAAGACTTGAGTCTTGCATCCCCACTTCGAAGGTAATGGCTTTTTGTTGGGGCTCTTCCAAACCAAGGATTTTTGAAAATCCAAAACCAAGGGCATAACCACAAAGATTGTGGAGCATAACGACTGGGATGACAAGGGCTGTCGCTGCTGTGAAAATATTGGCATGGTTGGCAGAAACAACTGCTCCAACAATCAAGAGGATAGCAGCTTGAGAAATCAAAGGCATAATCTTGATGATGGCATCAATTTTCTTACCAAAGATTGAGTGAACGAGTACCCCCAAGATAATAGGGACAACCACGATACGCAAGGTACTAAGGAAGAGGCTTTGGGCAGGGACACTCACGTACTGACCAGCCAAGAATGACAAGAGGGTTGGAATCATGAGTGGTGCCAAGAGAGTTGAGAGGGTTTCAATAGAGACATCCAAGGCAACATCCCCACCTGAAAGGAAGGCCATAACACTAGATGAAGTCCCACTTGGACAAGACCCAACAAGGATAACCCCTGCTGCTGTCGCACCTTTCAGATGAAAAATCATACAAAGCAACCAAGCCAAACCAGGCATGATGACATAGTGGGCAACAGTCCCAAGAACAACTGGAATTGGACGCTTAGCAATACGTTTAAAATCTTCAGTGGTCAAGGTAAGCCCCATACCAAAGAGAATCAAACCAAGTAGATAAGCCGTATTGGGAATAACCTAACTACTAGTTGCGGGAAGGGCATAGTTAAAGGCCGCCCAAAGGATAACAGCTACAGTAAACCATTTGCTGAGCCATTTACTAAAAGATACAAGTGACTCCATAATGAAACCTTCTTTCTATTTTCACAGAATAGTATAGCACTTTCATTTTGAATTTCAAGGTAAATTTCGAATTTTCTGAAATTAATTTCAAAAAATAAACCCTCACACTTAAGATGTGAGGATTTTGTGATTTCTATAAACGTTAAGCCTTGTCTTGCGACTTTTCTTCAAACTGTTGAGCCCGTTCTTCTCCCCACCATAGTGGCAATAATTCGCCCAAAGTAATGGTTTGACGTGTGTCGTAGTCAACCATAAACTCCAAGTTACGATTGTCGGGGTGCAGTTCCATTAGAAATTCTCGACAAGCCCCACAAGGCATGCCAGACGGTCCACCATGAGGTGGCTGGTCACGAAAGGCGATAATTCGCTTAACCTTGGTCTGACCAGACTCTTGATACATATTGAAAAGCGCAGCCCTTTCAGCACATAGATGGAAAACACCACAAGTCCCTTCCATACAAAAGCCTGTGAAAATTTGCCCATCTTCAGCCTCAACGGCAGCCACAACGTGTCTAGCATAGACAAAGTCTGAGACTTCCTGTGGCTGATACAAGGCTTGAGCCTTTTCATACATTTTCTGCCAAATATCCATTATTTCTCCTTTAACCTCGATCACTTTCTCTTTGTGACTTGATAAAGAGTGCAAGCCCTGTTGCTACTACAGTATAAGCCAAAATAAACAGAAGTGACTTCCATGAAAATTTCCCGTCCTTTGCAAAATTAACGACCAACTCATTGACATGATAGACAGGCGTCCACTCAGAGATATTCTGAACCCACTTAGGGAACATGGAAATAGGCATCCACGAACCACCCACGATAGCTAGGCCAAGATAGGTAATATTTGCAACCACAGACATAATCTGTTGAGATTTAATTTGAGCGATAAGCAAACCAAAAGCTAGAAAAACCAGACTTGACAAGAGTAAGAGAGCACCTGAACCTAGCCAACCTGACAAAGGCAACTCAACATCTCGAACAAAAGCTCCCACACAAAAGGTCACAATGATAGCAACCATAAAATTCAGCAAAACACGAAAGATTTTAGAAAGATAATATGCTGAGATACTGATTTTAGAATGCTCGATATAGGTCAACCAGTGCTCCGTTTGGTCCTCTTGCAACATATAAGGGAAGGTGAACAAACCAAAACTAGACATGGAAAAGCCAGTCATGGTTAACATATAAGACAGCAAAAACTCTTTTTGAGTCTCGGGATTAGGTGTTGAGACAATGCTTGAGAATAGGAGGAAAAAGCCTACAGGCATACCAATTCCCATGATAAATACTGGCCAGCTACGCCATGTTTTTATCCATTCAATTTTTAGTAATGCTTTCATGCCTTGTCCTCCCTTGTTGAATCAAATAAGCTATCCAAGAGTGTTTTATTTTGGATTTCAATATCAGAAATTCCACAGCCTGCTTTCTCAAGACTTTGCCATACCTTTTCGATATCTTTGGTCATGAAGCTAATGACATCCCGCTTTTCAGTAACCTCATATATATCTTCCAAGCCATGAACAATGCTTACAAAGCTACTTGGAAGAGTGACCTGCTTCTCTTTCTCTTCATGTCGCATAGCGTATGGTGTGGTATCTCTGATAAGTTTTCCTTGATGGAGGACTAAGATACGGTCAGCCGTATGTTCCACTTCTTCAATATAGTGAGAGGAATAGAGAATGGTCACACCTGATTTTTTCAAATCATTAACAATCTCCCAGAAACGCTGACGAGTCGAGGTATCCATACCCGCTGTCGGTTCGTCCAAAAAGAGGATCTTAGGTTTATCAATCAAACAAAGGACAAAAGCCAGAAGACGTCTTTGCCCACCAGAGAGTTTGTCCGCAAACTGCTGGTACTGGTCTTCCTTGAATTGCAGGAGGTCTTGCACCACTTGATTGGTCAAGGGATTATCAGAGATAGACTGGAAGAAGGCAATCAGCTCTTCCACTTTTAAACTATTTGGAATGGTATTTTCCTGAAGGAGAACTGCGATTTTATTTTTGGCCTTACCTGCCTTACCATCAATGAGGACCTGACCACTGCTTGGCTTTTTATCGCCAAGAATACAGGACATCAAGACAGTCTTCCCTGCCCCATTAGGTCCAATCAAGGCCACACAATCTCCCTTGTTTATCTCAAAACTAATCTCCTCTAAAATGGTCTTTCCCTTGATACGTTTTCCAAGAGAAGAAACCTGAATAACTGTCTCACCCATCAATGCTTTCCTTTCTTTTATATAGATGCCATGCTTGACAATATCGCTGACATCATTGGACTTCCCTTAATACTCCACTTCCAACTCCGTACAGAAGAGACTTCCGCTCAGATGAAGTCTCGTTTCAACTTGCTCGAAATCAGATTCGAAACGATCCACCTTCACAGATGACAGAGGATGTGAAATTCCAGTGGTATCCATGACACAGCCGTGAGGAAGTCGGATATGAACTTCACCAAACTTTGCATCAAGATGAACAGCTACCCGATCTGACGCAAATTTGGCCTGACTCAAATCCAACCAAAGCTCACCAAAAGCTAGATTCATATCAATCGTTTCGACTTCTTGAGAATAGATACGATACCTATCCTCAGCCATATAGGTCTTAACAGAAATATGTGGTCCTTCTTGGTCGTTCTTATTGACCTTATAGTCTTTAGTGAGACCTTTCTTTTGACTACGGCCATAGAGCAACTCTAAAGCCAAACCTATTAGAAAGATGCCGCTAAAGAGATTCCACTGTGCAAAATCGAGGTCTAACAAGTCGTGAACATAGGGCGATAAGAAGGCCAAACCAAGAAAAATGAGGAGAGGTCGCCTATTCAAGATACCAAAACAAAAGAAGGCCACGAAGAAGACCAGATTATAGTTGACCATGATCCAAAAATCTGGAATAAAGGCACTAGCGATAAAACAAGCTGCTAGTAAAAGCAACAAGAAGGACCGAAGATTAAATCGTTCCATAAGAAAACTCCTTTCTAAAGAAATGATTGCAATTTTCCAATTATTTTCACTATCAGTATAGCACTATTTGTAAACGTATTCAATGTTATATTAAAAGGATTTGCAAGAAAAAAGAGCTTTCGCTCTTTCATCATTTTCAATGTTTGACAGTTACTTGTCCAAAGGATACTGAGCCTGTTAGAGAAACTGTAGTGCTTGATAACTCTCGCTCTCCTAGACTATCGTAGTCTTTCACTCCTGCTAGGCTTGTATGAAGCCCGTGTGTATCCACTTGCCAATCCTTGGGCACTCGAATGATAACCTGAGAAAAATTGGCCTGAACCACAATCTGAGGTCGGTCAGTCATAAACTGAGCCTGACGCAAATCCAAGGTCAAACGTCCAAAATCGGCATTGGCATAGACAGTTTCGAGGTTTTGTGAAGTCACCACCTGAACAGACTCTGAAAATAAGGTCTTAGCAAAAATCTCTCGCTCATGTTCTTTAGAAACCTTGTAAGAGAAGTTCTTTTTATAACTTGGCTTGCTCAAACGGTCCACCGCAATTCCCAAGATAAGAATCCCTACAAACAGGGTCCATTCTGAATAGTCCAATCTAAAGAGGTCATGAATATAGGTTGATAGAAAAGCCATTCCCAAGAAAAAGAGAAATTTCCCCTTAGATTGCCAACTCAAAAGCACAAAAAGCAAGGCCAAAATCAACTTATAATTAAAGGCCAAATACAAATCTGGAATAAAGGCTGTCGCGATAAAATAGGCAGCAATGATAAGTAGGGTGATAACACCTGCATTAAAGCGTCTCATAACAGTTCCTTTCTAAATCCTATCCTTGAGTTTTTCCACAAAAAGGTAGGCTGCTGGACAGAAAAGCGTATTTTTAATAGTCAGATGATTGATCTGATAGATTTTCTTACGGTCTGTGTGAGGAAAGGCTGCACAGGCCTTGGGGCGGACATCATAGATGTCACAGAGATTATCAGGCCCCAAAAATGGACAAGGCATGGACTTGAAGACCTTATCGCCATCCTCATCTACTTGCAAGTACATCTCCTCGAAAGCAGGTAACTTCATGCGAAAATGCTTGGCAATACGAGTAATGTCCTGCTCTGTGAAGTCTGGGCCTAGTGTCTTACAACAATTGGCACACTGGACACAATCAATCTCCTGAAAAACTTCATTGTGTACCTGCTGAACAATCTTATCTAAATTTTTAGGGGCTTTCTTCTTGAGTTGTGCTAGAAATTTACGGTGCTCCCCCTGCTTTTGACGTGCCAATTCCTCGTAACGTTTGACATCAATAGTCTGTGACATGTGTTTTCTCCGATGATTTATAATTCTTTCATCTATTATAGCATAAAAGAAATAGAGCCTAGCTTGAACTAGACTCTATGTTAGTTACATCGATACGATTCTACGATAAGAACGCGACGTTAGGGCGAAAACCAAGACATAGGCTAGGAAGAAGACGCCACAAACAATAATAGTGACCACTAACATAAGATTTGGATTGAGAACCCCAATAACACGCACAATCAAACTGATCATATGGTAAGCAAAGGCTAAGTGTGTAAAGGCAAAAATCAGAGGGAGGAAAAAGACAGTAAGAACTTGTTTACGAATGGTTTTCTTGACTTGTTGATCGTCCAACCCAATCTTTTGAAGAATAACAAAGCGCTCACGATCCTCATAACCTTCAGAAATCTGTTTATAGTAAATCACGAGAACTGTGCCAAGCATAAAGATAATGGATAAGAAAATACCGATAAATAAGGTTCCGCCAACAAAGCCATTTAGCATCCCTTCTACATCATATCGGCTATTAGCAGTGAGGTTAGGCCCAGGGACACCAGTAGTTTGTCCAGCTAACTGTTGCGTTTCTTTATCCGTGAGTTTGTCTAGCAAATCTGAATTTTTCTTGGCTTCATGTGTAGGGTCTTTGACGTTAACACCAACATAAGTAGATTGAGTGGTTGCTGTTCCTTTGATACTTTCTTTAAAATTATCCATATCAGGAACGACAAGGTAGCTATAATCAGAAACTATGGTTGTAAAGATATTAGGTACTTTACCTTTAATAAAGTCATTAAGGCTTTCCTGAATCTGGTAGTTTTGACCATTGATAGAGACACTCTTTTGATCTTTCAATATTTTATTTTTAGTAAATAAGCCAACTTGATTTGAAGTCAGATTGAGGTCTTTACCTGTTAATTGCTTATAAGTTGCTTGTGAGAAGACAAGAAAAACTGACTTTGGTAGAACTTTTCTTTCATTCTCAGAAAAGATGGTTAGCTTGTTTTTTTCTTGTTCTTTGATACCAAAGTAGAGGTAAGTTACTTCCGTTTTTCTATTTACCTGATTTCCCGACTGTGATAAGAAATCATCCATAACCTTTTGTGTACTTGTTACATCTACATTCGTTCCGGTAACTGAGTACTCATGTGGAGCAGCACTGGCCAAATAGTCTTTTTTTCCAGCATAGATACTTGCAGCACCTACAAGCGTCACCAGAACCATACTTGAGAGGATAGCAATGGTAGCAAGCCCAACTGCGTTTTTCTTCATTCGAAAGACAAGGTTGGAAATGGAAATCATATTATTAGGCTTGTAATAGTAGCTTTTCTTCTTTTTCAAGAGTTGTAGAACTACTGTTGTCCCAGCGTTAAAGAGAAGATAAGTCCCTAAAATGACCAGTAAAACAGCTAGGAAAAAACTGATAATAGCCGTTACTGGATTCTGAACAGAAAGAGCAAGATAGTAACCATATCCCATAGTCCCAAGTCCTAAAAGGGTTTGAATAACTAGGAAGCGTCCTTTTTTCTCACCCTTAAGGCCATCTTTAGTTAATTGTAAAGGATTAAGCCGTAGTAATCGGAAACCATTTACCAAAACCAACAAACTAAAAATACAAGCAAAGATGACAAGAACAATAGGAATTGTCATTACTTGAAAGGTCGAAACCAAACCAGTACTTTCACCGATAAGCCTTTGAAGAAAAGCATAAATGAGTTTATCGAATAGCGCCCCTACACCTATACCTAGAAGCAAAGTCACAAAACCCATAATCATCGTTTCTTTTAAAATCATGCTAAAGAGGTGACGTTTCTCTAAGCCTAGCACACTATAGAGACCAAGCTCCTTTGAACGATTTTTCATGACAAAGCTGTTGGCATAAAGAACAATAATCCCAGAGGATAGGGCGACAATCCCAAGTCCCAACCCCAAAACCATCTTGATAGCATCTGCCCCAGGTAAGTCATCCAGATGCGAATTAAGCGTTAAAGATGTAAAAATATAGGTAATGGCAATAACCAGAATAGTTGCCAATGTATACGGATAGTAAAGCTTACGATTTTTTATGAGATTGGACAAAGCCAGTCTATTGGTTAGACGAAACATATTAGTTCACCTCACTTGCCATTGTAGTTAGTGTATCGGAAATTTCTTGGAACATTTGATGTTCAGACTTATCCCCTTTGAAGATTTGATTATAAAGAATACCATCCTTAATAAACAAAACACGCTGCGCACGACTGGCGGCCGCTGTTGAGTGAGTTACCATAAGAATGGTCTGACCGCTGGCATTAATAGTTTCAAAGACATCCAAGAGTGCCGCTGAAGATTTTGAATCCAAGGCGCCTGTTGGCTCATCTGCTAAGAGGATTTCTGGTTTAGTGATGATCGCACGCGCAACTGCAACCCTTTGCTTTTGACCACCTGAAATTTCATAAGGGTACTTCTCTAGCAAGGAATGAATTCCCAGTTGACGACTGATAGCTTCAACTTGTGTCATCATTTGCTTAACTGAGCGTCGAGAAAGGACCAAAGGTAGCAGGATATTATCTTTAACTGATAGGGTATCTAAAAGATTGAAATCCTGGAAAACAAACCCTAATCTTTCACGACGGAAACTGGAAGCATCCTTATTTTTAATAGTTGCTGTGTCCATACCATTAAGGTAGACACGCCCTGACGTTGGTTTATCAAGCATGGCAAGAATGTTGAGCAGGGTTGATTTTCCTGAACCAGACTCACCCATAATAGCAACATACTCACCCTTCTCAACCGTAAAATGGATATCTTTAAGGGCTTCAACCTGATTTCCTTTGAAACGTGTTTTATAAATTTTTTTAACATGTTGAACATCTAGTAATGTCATAATAAGCTCCTTTATTAGTAGAATTAGGAGAGATTTTAGGAATCTCTTACTTAACTTCGATACCATTTTATAGAAAAAGCAGGGGCAAAACCATAACCCTTGCTTTCATTTGTCGTCTAATTTCTTACACTTTTGTAAGTTATCAATCAATGGCTAACTTCTTCTTTTGAAAATGAATGGAGACTGTGGTTCCTTGGCCTACTTGGGAGCTAATACTAATATCATGTCCAAGCTGATCAGCAATTTTCTTAGAAAGATACAGTCCTAGCCCAGAGGATTGCTGGGTCAGTCGGCCATTGTAACCTGAAAAGCCACGCTCAAAAACCCGTAGAATATCACTATTTTTAATACCAATCCCAGAATCTTTAAGATGAAGCCCATTATCTTTAAAGTAAATGTCAATGCCACCACTTTTTGTGTACTTCAAACTATTTGACAAGACCTGCTCTATGATAACTAAGAGCCATTTTTCATCTGAAACGACCTTAACATCTAAGTCATGTAGATCAATAGTCAATCCTTTTTGAATAAAGAAAAGACTATGTTTTCTAACTACTTCTTTAACCAAGTTCTCTAATGCAACCTGCCTCAGCTGCAAATCATCATGAAAATTCTCTAAACGTAAATACTGCAAAACCAAATTGGTGTAAGAATCAATCTTGAATACCTCTTGCTCCAAGAGAGCCCTCGTTTTACTATCCGTAATATCCCGAAGCAATAATTGACTAGCTGCTATTGGCGTCTTGATTTGATGTACCCAAAGCGTATAGTAGTCCATCAAATCTGTATAGCGCTTGCGCTCCTCCTCAGTCTGAGACATCTGGCTCTCCCTAGCACTTTCCAAAGTTTGGGTTAGGTAAAATTCTAAAGGACTTGATGGTGTGATTTCCTCATAGAGAAAGGCTAAGTTATAAGAGCGATAGGACCTAACCAAGTCCCAAATAACCATGATGATAGTCACAAATGTCATTATGGTCAAGGCGTAATAAAGAATATCTGCCGCCTCTTCAAATAAAAAAGCAAACAAGACCAATATGATTCCATTAAAGACAAATAAAAGATAGAAAGTCAGACGAGACCTAATATGGTATTTGATAAATTGACACTTACCCATCATGACGCAACCCGTAGCCAACACCTTTCTTGGTTTCAATAAAATCCTTCAAACCCACTGCCTCTAACTTCTTACGTAAACGAGCTACATTAACTGACAAGGTATTGTCATCAATAAAGAAGTCACTATTCCAAAGCTCCTTCATCAGGTCTTCCCGACTAACGATATTACCAGCATGATCGAAAAGAACTTGTAAAATCTGAAACTCATTCTTTGTCAAAGAAACGACCTCTCCCTGATAAACCAAATCCATGGCCTTAAGGTTCAGAATCACACCCATATATTCCAAGAGACTCTGATCCTTACCAAACTCATAAGAACGACGCAAAAGCCCTTGAATTTTTGCTAGGAGAACATTTTGGTCAAAAGGTTTAGTCACAAAGTCGTCCCCACCCATGTTGATTGCCATAACAATATCCATGGCCTGATCTCTGGAAGACAAGAACATAATAGGCACCTTGGAGACCTTACGAATTTCCTGACACCAATGATAACCGTTGAATAGAGGTAAACCAATATCCATAAGAACCAAGTGGGGCTCTACTTTTACAAAAATAGATAATACTTCCATGAAATCTTCAACAAGAACAACTTCGTAACCCCACTGTTCTAGCATTTTTTTGACTTGTTGACGGATAACCTCGTCGTCCTCCACTAATAAAATCTTATGCATAACTCTACCTCTTTCATTTCCCACTATTATAACAAAAATGCTATAAGAAACGACAATTCTCAGCAAATCTTACAATAATGTTAGATTGAATTTTCCAATTTTTAAAATAGTGCGTTTTCATAGGAAAAATCCTTTGAGTCTTCAAAGAAAATATAGTATTATAATAGAGTTGATGTTGGTTTATCACCAACCAACGACAGCTTCATCGAATAATGAGAACATTACTTATTTATGTCACGAATTGGCGTGACGTTTCTACAAGGTGCCGTAACACCTAACAATAAGTAAGTCATAAAGTCATCAAAAGATTTTACCGTCTTTTTATGATTTTAAAGGCTTGCTTGGCAGGCCTTTTTCTGTTATTCGATTGGTTTGATCTTTGTCAGAGTCTCAATGGAATCTGAGAAAATCAAAATACACTTTAGTTTTATTTTTTATAGGAGGTAATATGAAATTACTGGAAGACCGCATTCTCAAAGATGGGAATGTCCTTGGGGAGAACATCCTCAAAGTTGACTCTTTCCTTACTCACCAAGTGGACTTTGATCTCATGCGTGAGATTGGAAAGATCTTTGCTGAAAAGTTCAAGGATGCAGGCATCACCAAGGTGGTGACTATCGAGGCATCTGGTATTGCTCCAGCCCTCTATGCTGCTGAGGCTTTGGATGTCCCTATGATCTTTGCTAAGAAGGCTAAAAATATCACCATGAATGAAGGGATCCTTACTGCTGAGGTTTACTCCTTCACTAAGCAAGTGACTAGTACTGTCTCTATCGCAAGCAAGTTCCTCACTCCTGAAGATAAGGTTCTCATCGTTGATGACTTCCTAGCTAACGGCCAAGCTGCCAAAGGCTTGATTCAAATCATCGAAGAAGCTGGCGCACACGTCGAAGCGGTCGGTATCGTTATTGAGAAATCTTTCCAAGATGGTCGTGCCCTTCTAGAAGAAGCTGGTTACCCAGTCGTTTCACTTGCTCGTTTGGATCGTTTTGAAAATGGTCAGGTCATATTTAAGGAGGCAGACATCTAATGCAAAACAAAGAGAAACACTCTCAGGCAGCGGTCCTAGGACTGCAACACCTACTTGCCATGTACTCGGGATCAATCCTGGTGCCAATCATGATTGCTGGAGCCTTGGGGTATTCAGCTCATGAATTAACCTACTTGATTTCAACCGACATTTTCATGTGTGGTGTAGCAACCTTCCTCCAACTTCAACTTAATAAATACTTCGGTATCGGTCTTCCAGTTGTTCTCGGGGTTGCCTTCCAGTCAGTGGCACCACTTATTATGATCGGTGAGAAACACGGTAGCGGTGCTATGTTTGGTGCCCTTATCGTTTCAGGGATTTATGTTATCCTCGTTTCTGGTGTCTTTTCAAAAGTAGCCAATCTCTTCCCTTCTATCGTTACAGGATCAGTTATCACAACTATTGGTTTGACCCTCATCCCTGTGGCTATCGGAAATATGGGGAACAATGTTGACAAACCAACTGGTCAAAGCCTCTTCCTTGCTGCTATCACCGTTCTTATCATCCTTGTAGTTAATATTTTCACTAAAGGATTTATCAAATCCATCTCAATCTTGATTGGTTTGATTGTCGGTACTGCTATCGCAGCAAGCATGGGCTTGGTTGACTTCTCACCAGTAGCTGCGGCACCTATTGTCCACGTGCCAACACCATTCTACTTCGGGGTGCCTAAGTTTGAGTTGTCATCAATCATCATGATGTGTATTATCGCTACTGTGTCTATGGTTGAATCAACTGGGGTTTACTTGGCCCTCTCTGATATTACCAAAGAACCAATCGATAGCACTCGCCTTCGTAACGGTTACCGCGCTGAAGGTTTGGCTGTTCTCCTTGGTGGACTCTTCAACACCTTCCCATACACTGGTTTTTCACAAAACGTTGGTCTTGTGAAGTTGTCAGGTATTAAGACGCGCTTGCCAATCTACTATGCGGCTGGTTTCCTTGTTCTTCTTGGACTCCTTCCTAAGTTTGGTGCCTTGGCACAAATCATTCCAAGTCCAGTTCTTGGTGGCGCAATGCTTGTCATGTTCGGTTTTGTTTCTATCCAAGGAATGCAAATCTTGGCACGTGTTGATTTCGCCAATAACGAACACAACTTCTTGATTGCTGCAGTATCAATCGCTGCAGGTGTTGGTCTTAACGGTAGCAACCTCTTCAACAGCCTACCAAATGCTTTCCAAATGTTCTTTTCAAACGGTATCGTGGTCGCAAGCTTGCTTGCCATCGTCCTCAATGCCATTTTGAACCATAACAAAAAAGAAAAATAAAAACGAATAAACTCCCCTTATAGATTTTGAACTGCACCCCAAAAGTTAGACAGAAAAAATCTAACTTTTGAGGTGTTTTTATTATGAAATTAACTTATGAGGACAAGATTCAGATATATATACTGAGAAAACAGGGGAGAAGCTTCAAAGAGCTTTCAAAAAGATTTGGTGTGGATGTTTCTGGACTAAAATATATGGTGAGGTTGATTGAACGTTACGGAATAGAAATCGTCAA
>NZ_JACLQJ010000018.1:0-48054 GCF_016648665.1 Streptococcus sp. 23.2 | reverse complement strand
TTTATAAAAATAGTGATATCTATAATCATTCTATTGTTTACATGATTATTTTTAAGTGAACCTTATAAAAAAATTGAAAATAAGAGCATTTCTTTTCACAAATATTAGGAATTTTGTTAGAATATTTAACGATTAGTATTTTTAAATACTTTTAATCTCATTGAGGGGTGAGATACTTAATAGTATAAGTGTGGAGGATTACCAAAGTGGGTAAAGATTTATTTAATGATCGTATAAGTCGATTTTCGATTCGTAAGCTGAATGTAGGGGTTTGCTCCGTTCTTCTTGGGACTCTGGTTATGGTTGGTACTGCTAGTCAAGTATCTGCCGATGAAACAGCTAACCAAGTCCAAGCAGGAGATGTAGCTAGCACTACTGCTACAGTGAGTGATGAGACATCTTCTCAGAATGCTGTTGCTGCTCAAGCTTCGACGGAAGTCGCAAATTTCTTATCAATTTCTGAGACTAATAGTCAGTCTCAAACAGTTTCAAATGCTAGCGCAGCTACTTCTGAAACGTCTACAACACAAGCTTCTAGTGAGACTACATCTCAAGCAGCTACATCAACGTCAGCAACTACTGCAGCATCTACCACTAGTGTTGCTGGCTCTACAAGTGTAGGCAATACTACGGGAGTTTCAACGACAGCCTCTGTTACACCAGCATCATCTGAGACAACTGCTTCAGAAACAGCATCTGAAGCACAAGGTGTGGACGTTCAAGCAGAAGCTTCTACAACGAATGCTCTTTCAAGTGGTGCCGAAGCGTCTGCTCTAGAGCAACCTGTTGTAACAGCAGAAACTTCTGGTCGCCGTCGTACACGTCGTGCAATCGGTGACCCTAATGACGAAAGCTTGATTGGTGATGATGTAGAAGATGCAACCTCAACTCCAAAAGTTGAAAAACCAACAGAATTTTCTAAAATTAATGCAAAAGAACTAGTTAAACAAATTAACTGGTTAGATTTTGGAGATACAACTGCTTGGACCAATACTACAACATCTAAAGACGGTAGAACAGCTCTTCAAGTAGGATCAACTTACACTAAAGAAATTATGCCTGGATATATAGTTAACATTAAGGTTAAGAGTCTTAAACCATTCCAAGCAACTGAAATTTATAAAAATCGTATGGAAGCACAAGGTGCTACAGAAGCTGAAAAAGCTACATATGATCCAAATGCAAAAAATGGATACATTGGAACTATTGGAGATCCTACAACTAGAGCAGCTTTCGCAAACAGAGAAGAAGCATTAGTAGTAGCAGACGCTCAAAATCGTTGGACTGAAATTCGTCAAGAAGGAATTGATACTGGTTCAAAACGAACAACAATTTCATCAGAGTATAATGGTGCGAATATCGGTGTTCAATTTGAGATTTCTGCAACATTCCGTGGTAAATCAGTAAAACCTGCAGTAGTAGCTGCTGATGGTGAGTCAGCTAACCCTGGTGAATTAGTGTTATTCACTACAAATGGTGCTGGTTGGAAACATATCGGAGAATGGAAAAAAGCTTCTAATACTGAAACGTATGTAGTTCAAGACACACACAATTATTTTGATCCCGCAAATAACTATAGTAGATCAAAATTTGTTGATGTAAATGGTGCTAGAATATCAGGACTAAACTTGGAATTACTTCGTAATGCTAATGAGGTTGGCCCAGATAAAAAACCAGTAGCGTGGAAATACTTTGGTAGTCCAGACCAAGTTACGGGTGGATTAGGAACTGGAGTTTTCGGACCGAACGTGTCTGCTAGCCGTTTTTCAGTACCTCTAGTTATGACTCAAGGAGCTTCAGAAGTGGGACTTTATATCGCATCATCAGGTAAACAATCTGCTATGCTTGGATTCTTCCCTCTTGATGAAGGAGACGCTCCAGAAAGTTATGGAAAAGCACAACACTCAATTGGAACGGTAGACGGTGTAACAGGTACAAAACTTGCTCAACCATACTTAGGAACTGTAAGTCCTGATATGGATGAAAATAACGCAAATGACTGGACAGGTGATGATAACACTATTTCTGCTGATGAAGGTGTTGATCAAATCGTACCTGATAACTTAAAAGGTCAAACTAATGATATGATTAAATTAGACCGTACTCGTCCAGGAACGTATACTTTAGATGTTGAAGCACATACTGATGGTGCTGCTAAAGCGTATGTTTACGGTTGGATCGACTTTAACCAAAATGGAACATTCGATGAGGATGAACGTTCTGACTTGGCAACTGTTACAAAAGATGGAACAGTTAGACTTGAATTCAGAAATGCAAAAACAATGATTGATCCAAGTGTTACTGAATTAGGTACACGTGTTCGTATTGCTAGTAATCAATCAGATATTGAAAACCCAACAGGTTTAGCTTTATCTGGAGAAGTAGAAGACTTTAAAACTCAAATTACTTTCCCTCCAAAAGGTGAACGTAAAGAAACAATCGATGTTCAAGGAGCGACACAAACAGCAACAGTTGCTTTCACGGCTCAAGGACTATCCAAGTACAGTCGTGATAAAAATGCAGAAATCGATCAAACTGTAGCTCCAGTTATTATTGATAATAGAACGAAACAAGTAGTAAATCCAAAAGCTGATGGATATTATGTAATACCAGGAGAAGGTAAATATAAAATTACTCCAAACGGTAATAACGTAGATATTGAATTTACTCCAGAAGATAACTTTGTAGGAACTGCGAGCGGTATAAGTATCCGTCGTACAGATGATAATGGTTATACAACTGATTGGGTTTCTAAAGATAAAACATTATTACCATCAATTAATGAAGTGATGGATAATATGGATGGTCTTTACATTCCAACAGTAACACCTAAAAATATCGAAGGGGAAGACAAGAAATCTACGGATGTTCAAGGAGCTAGTCAAACTGGTACGCCAGAATTCGCTCTTGAAGGAACAAATAGTAATGGTGAGAAAGTTAAAATCACACCTGATTTTGATTATCCGGCTAAGTTTGTCGATCCAGCGACTGGAAATGTCATCAATGATCCTGTTTTGACTGTAGAAGGAGAAGGAATTTACTATCTAGACGAGTTGACTGGCAAGGTTACTTTTGTACCAGAACCAGGATTTACTGGAACTGCCAAGGGGGTAACAGTTTCTCTTACGGCTCCAGTTGGTCGTGACAAAGATGGTAGAGTGCCAGATAATGCTCTTAAGACTGCAACTGCTAAGTACACACCAACTGCCACACCAATCACAGTGACTCCTACAGACAAGGTTTCTGAGGATGTTCAAAATGTTCCTCAAACCCAAACACCAACCTTTGATTTGAGTAATGATAAGACTGCTGAAATCACAAGCAAGAAATTGGTGGATCCCGCAACTGGTCAACCAACTGATGAAACAACAGTGACAGTAGCAGGTGAAGGTAGCTATACTATCGACCCAACGACTGGAGCAGTAACATTTACGCCAGAAAAAGACTTTGTTGGTACTGCAAAAGGAGTAACTGTTCAGGCAACTGCTACGATTACAAATGCTAATGGTAAGACTGCAACCATTACTTCAGATGCGACCTACACACCAACTGTTGTGCCAGCAGTTCCAACTGCAAACCCTGCAACTTCTAAAGATGTTCAAGGTGCAACACAAACAGGGACACCAACCTTCGCAGGAACAACTGTTCAAGTGAATGGTGAAGATAAAGCTATTACGATCAAAGATAATAGCTACACGCTTTTGGATAATGATGGTAACGAGGTAACAAGTACACCAGCTTATGCTGCTGATGGTACAACTGAAATCGGTACTTACTCTATCGATTCAGCTACTGGTCAAGTCACTTTCACACCGACTGATAAATCATACACAGGTGTAGTAACACCGGCCAAGGTTCAAGCTGAAAGCTCAAACGGTATCAAGGTGGACACAACTTACACGCCTGAAATCGTACCGGTAACACCGACAGCAACTCCAGCTGAAACAAAAGATATCCAAGGTGCTACTCAAACTGGTAAACCTGAATTCAAGGGTGGAACAGTAACCGTTGATGGTGTTGAGAAAACAGTAGCTATCAATGAAGATGTTCCAGCGACATTTGACGATGGTTCAACGACTAAGACAGTTGACGGAGTTGGTACTTACACAGTAGCAGCTGACGGTACGGTGACGTTTGTTCCTGAGAAATCATTTGTCGGAACTGCACCGGCTGTAACGGTTGTTCGTGAAGACAAGAACGGAACCAAAGCCTCTGCGACTTACACCCCAACAGTAACACCAGTTACACCAACAGCAGAAGATACAACATCAACAGGTAAACAAGGTCAAACCCAAACAGGTAAGCCTGAATTTACTGAAGGTGATAGTCGTGTACCAATGAACGATGACGTTCCAGCAACCTTCGACGATGGTTCAACTACCAAGACAGTTGATGGAGTTGGTACTTACACAGTAGCAGCCGACGGAACTGTAACTTTTGTTCCTGAGAAATCATTCACAGGTAAAGCGCCGGCCGTAACGGTTGTTCGTGAAGATAAGAACGGAACTAAGGCTTCTGCGACTTACACACCAACTGTGACACCAGTAACTCCAACAGCAACACCAGCTGAATCTACGGGACCTCAAGGTTTGGTTCAAACTGGAACAGTAACCTTCACAGAAGGTGATGAAGTAGCGCCAATTAACAAGGATTCAATTACCCTTCTTGATGAAAATGGTCAGCCAGCAGCATCAGTAGAAGCGAAATCACCAGCAGGTGACGTGATCGGTACCTTCACTGTTGATAAAGAAACAGGTGTTGTGACCTTCACACCAACAGATAAATCTTATTCAGGTGATGTTGTCCCAGTTAAGGTTCAAGCAGCTGATACAAATGGTACAACAGTAGAAACAACTTACACACCTAAGATTACTCCAGTCGTTCCAACTTCTGAAGATGCAACATCGACAGATATCCAAGGTGCCACTCAAACAGGTAAACCAACCTTTACTGAAGGCGATCCAAATGTTCCAATCGATGAGGATACTCCAGCGACCTTTGAAGATGGCTCAACCACTAAGACAGTGGATGGCGAAGGAACATACACCGTTTCTCCAGATGGTACAGTAACTTTCGTACCAGAAAAATCATTTACTGGAGTAGGAACAGGCGTAACTGTGAAACGTGTGGATAAGAACGGAACTGAAATCACAGCTAAGTACACCCCAACAGTAACTCCTGTAACACCGACAGCAACACCAGTTGAAACTACAGATATCCAAGGTGCTACACAAACAGGTAAGCCAGTATTTACAGAAGGCGATAGCCGTGTGCCAATGAACGATGATGTTCCAGCAACATTTGACGATGGTTCAACGACTAAGACTGTAGACGGTGTTGGTACTTACACAGTAGCAGCAGACGGAACTGTTACCTTCGTTCCAGAAAAATCATTCGTCGGAACAGCGCCAGCCGTAACGGTTGTTCGTGAAGATAAGAACGGAACCAAAGCCTCTGCAACTTATACACCAACTGTGACTCCAGTCACACCGACTGCAGAAGATACAACATCTACTGACAAACAAGGTCAAACACAAACAGGTACACCAACCTTCACACCAGGTAATCCAAATGTACCAATGGATGATGATACACCTGCAACATTTGAAGATGGCTCAACTACGAAGACGGTTCCAGGTGAAGGAACTTACACAGTTGCTCCAGACGGAACAGTGACATTTGTTCCAGAAAAATCATTCACTGGAGAAGGTACAGGCGTAACGGTTAAACGTGTCGATAAGAATGGTACTCCAGTTACTGCTAAGTACACACCAACTGTGACTCCAGTAACCCCAACAGCAACTCCTGCTGAATCTGAAGCACCTCAAGGTGTGGTTCAAACTGGAACAGTAACCTTCACGGAAGGTGACCCAGTTGCACCAATTGATAAAGATACCATTACTCTTCTTGATGAAAATGGTCAACCAGTAGCATCAGTAGAAGCGAAATCACCAGCAGGTGATGTAATTGGTACCTTCACCGTTGATAAAGAGACAGGTGTGGTTACTTTCACACCAACGGATAAATCTTATTCAGGTGATGTTGTCCCAGTTAAGGTTCAAGCAGCTGATACAAATGGTACAACAGTAGAAACAACTTACACACCGAAGATCACTCCAGTTGTCCCAACTGCTGAACCTGCAACATCTACAGACATCCAAGGTCAAACGCAAACAGGTACACCAAGCTTTACACCTGGTAACTCTGCAATCCCAATGGATGATGATGTACCAGCAACCTTTGAAGATGGCTCAACAACTAAAGTTATTCCAGGAGAAGGTACTTACACTGTAGCTCCTGATGGCACAGTAACCTTTGTCCCAGAAAAATCATTCACAGGAGAAGGTACAGGTGTAACTGTGAAACGTGTGGATAAGAACGGAACTGAAATCACAGCGAAGTACACACCAACAGTAACTCCTGTAACACCGACAGCGACACCAGTTGAAACAACAGGTAAACAAGGTCAAACTCAAACAGGTAAGCCTGAATTTACTGAAGGCGACAGCCGTGTGCCAATGAATGACGATGTTCCAGCTACTTTCGACGATGGTTCAACGACTAAGATAGTTGATGGAGTTGGTACCTACACAGTAGCAGCTGACGGAACAGTAACCTTTGTTCCTGAGAAATCATTCACAGGTAAAGCGCCGGCCGTAACGGTTGTTCGTGAAGATAAGAACGGAACCAAAGCTTCTGCAACTTACACCCCAACAGTAACACCGGTGACTCCAACTGCTACACCAGCAGAATCAACTGGTCCTCAAGGTCTTGTTCAAACTGGAATAGTAACCTTTACTGAAGGTGATGAAGTCGCACCAATTAACAAGGATTCAATTACCCTTCTTGATGAAAATGGTCAGCCAGCATCATCAGTAGATGCGAAATCACCAGCAGGTGACGTGATCGGTACCTTCACTGTTGATAAAGAAACAGGTGTTGTGACCTTCACACCAACAGATAAATCTTATTCAGGTGATGTTGTCCCAGTTAAGGTTCAAGCAGCTGATACAAATGGTACAACAGTAGAAACAACTTACACACCTAAGATTACTCCAGTCGTTCCAACTTCTGAAGATGCAACAACGACAGATATCCAAGGTGCTACACAAACTGGTAAACCTGTATTTACTGAAGGCGATAGCCGTGTGCCAATGAACGATGATGTTCCAGCAACATTTGACGATGGCTCAACGACTAAGACTGTAGACGGTGTTGGTACTTACACAGTAGCAGCAGATGGAACAGTAACCTTCGTACCAGAAAAATCATTCGTCGGTACTGCACCAGCTGTAACAGTGGTTCGTGAAGATAAGAACGGAACAAAAGCTTCTGCAACTTACACCCCAACAGTAACACCAGTTACACCAACTGCAGAAGATACAACATCTACTGACAAACAAGGTCAAACGCAAACAGGTACACCAACCTTCACACCAGGTAATCCAAATGTTCCAATGGATGATGATACACCTGCAACATTTGAAGATGGCTCAACTACGAAGACCGTTCCTGGTGAAGGAACTTACACAGTTGCTCCAGACGGAACCGTAACATTTGTTCCAGAAAAATCATTCACTGGAGAAGGTACAGGCGTAACGGTTAAACGTGTCGATAAGAACGGTACTCCAGTTACTGCTAAGTACACACCAACTGTGACACCAGTAACTCCAACAGCAACTCCAGCTGAATCAGAAGCACCTCAAGGTTTGGTTCAAACTGGAACAGTAACCTTCACTGAAGGTGACCCAGTTGCACCAATTGATAAGGATACCATTACTCTTCTTGATGAAACTGGTCAGCCAGCAGCATCAGTAGAAGCGAAATCACCAGCAGGTGACGTGATTGGTACCTTCACCGTTGATAAAGAAACAGGTGTTGTGACCTTCACCCCAACGGATAAATCTTATTCAGGTGATGTTGTTCCAGTGAAAGTTCAAGCTACGGATACTAATGGTACAACAGTAGAAACAACTTACACACCTAAGATTACTCCAGTCGTTCCAACTTCTGAAGATGCTACATCAACAGATATCCAAGGTCAAACACAATCTGGTACACCAAGCTTTACACCTGGTAACCCTGCAATCCCAATGGATGATGATGTACCAGCAACCTTTGAAGATGGCTCAACTACGAAGACAATTCCAGGAGAAGGAACTTACACAGTCGCTCCGAACGGAACTGTAACCTTCGTACCAGAAAAATCATTTACAGGAGAAGGTACAGGCGTAACGGTTAAGCGTGTTGATAAGAACGGTACTCCAGTTACAGCAAAATATACACCAACAGTAACCCCAGTTACACCAACTGCTGAACCAACAACATCAACAGGTAAACAAGGTCAAACCCAAACAGGTAAGCCTGAATATACTGAAGGTGATAGTCGTGTACCAATGAATGACGATGTTCCAGCAACATTTGAAGATGGTTCAACTACCAAGACTGTTGATGGTGTTGGTACATACACAGTAGCAGCAGACGGAACAGTAACCTTTGTTCCTGAGAAATCATTCACGGGTAAAGCGCCGGCCGTAACGGTTGTTCGTGAAGATAAGAACGGAACTAAGGCTTCTGCGACTTACACACCAACTGTGACTCCAGTAACTCCAACAGCAACTCCTGCTGAATCTGAAGCACCTCAAGGCGTGGTTCAAACTGGAACAGTAACCTTCACTGAAGGTGACCCAGTTGCACCAATTGATAAGGATACCATTACTCTTCTTGATGAAAATGGCCAACCAGCAGCGGCAGTGTTTGCGAAATCACCAGCGGGCGATATTATTGGTACCTTCACAGTTGATAAAGAGACAGGTGTTGTAACCTTCACACCAACAGACAAATCTTATTCAGGTGATGTTGTTCCAGTTAAGGTTCAAGCAGCTGATACAAATGGAACAACTGTAGACACAACTTACACACCTAAGATTACTCCAGTCGTTCCAACTTCTGAAGATGCTACATCAACAGATATCCAAGGTCAAACACAATCTGGTAAACCAACCTTTACTGAAGGTGATCCAAATGTTCCAATTGATGAAGATACTCCAGCGACCTTCGAAGATGGATCAACTACGAAGACAGTAGATGGTGAAGGAACTTACACCGTTGCTCCAGATGGTACAGTAACTTTCGTACCAGAAAAATCATTTACTGGAACTGCTACAGGCGTAACCGTGAAACGTGTTGATAAGAATGGAACTGAAATTACAGCGAAGTACACACCAACAGTAACTCCAGTTACTCCAACAGCGGAACCAGCAACATCAACAGATATTCAAGGTGCAACTCAAACCGGTAAGCCAACCTTCACCGAAGGTGACAGCCGTGTACCAATGAATGACGATGTTCCAGCAACATTTGATGATGGTTCAACGACTAAGACTGTTGATGGTGTTGGTACATACACAGTAGCAGCAGACGGAACCGTAACCTTTGTTCCAGAAAAATCATTCGTAGGAACTGCACCAGCTGTGACAGTTGTCCGTGAAGATATTAACGGAACTAAGGCTTCAGCAACCTACACACCAACAGTAACTCCTGTTACTCCAACTTCAGAGCCAGCAACATCTACAGATATTCAAGGTCAAACACAAACAGGTAAACCAAGCTTCACGCCTGGTAACCCAAGTGTCCCAATGGATGATGATGTACCTGCTACCTTTGAAGACGGCTCAACAACTAAAGTTATTCCAGGTGAAGGAACTTACACAGTTGCTCCAGACGGAACTGTAACCTTCGTCCCAGAAAAAGCATTCACAGGAACAGGTACAGGTGTGACCGTGAAACGTGTTGATAAGAACGGTACAGCCATTACAGCAACCTACACGCCAACCGTAACACCAGTAACACCAACTGCAGAATCAGTTACCTCGATTGGAAATAAAGGCCAAACGCAAACAGGTAAGCCAAGCTTCACTGAAGGCGATAGCCGTGTACCAATGAATAACCAAGTACCAGCTACCTTTGAAGATGGCTCAACAACTAAGACTATTGCAGGTGTAGGAACTTACACAGTAGCTGCAGATGGCACTGTAACATTCACACCAGAAACTGAATTTACAGGAACTGCCCCAGCAGTCACAGTGGTTCGTGAAGATGTGAACGGAACTAAGGCTTCAGCAACCTACACACCAACTGTCCTTCCAATCACTAAGTTTGTTGATAAAGAAGGTAAGGAAATCCCAGGATATCCTACAGTTGATGGTGAACAGCCAAAAGTTGAAATTCCAGGTTACCGCTTCGTAGAAACTAAGAAATTACCTAATGGTGATATCGAACATGTCTACGAGCAAGTAACGACGTCATACGTTGATGAAAATGGTACGCCAATCCCTGGTTATCCAACTGAAGATGGCCAACAACCTAAGAAAGAAATCCCAGGTTATGAATTTGTGAAGACAATTGTAGATGAAAATGGTAATACTCAACACATCTACAAACAAATTGTGACTCCAACACCAGTGCCGGATAAAACTCCGACACCAGAGCCACAGCCAGCTCCACAAACAGAAGAGCCTAAGGCTCCAGTACTTCCAGAAACAAAAGAAGAAGCTCACTTTATCAATCCAAGTGATAAGACAGCTCAACTTCCAGAAACTGGTAGTGAGGATTCAAACCTTGCAATCTTTGGTTTGGCAAGTCTTCTAGCTGGATTTGGACTCTATGGCGCAAAACGACGCAAACGTTAAAATGATGTAACGGTCGGATAGGACCTTAAGAATCCAGATTCCAATTAAAATAGACCTCATGGCATTTGCCATGGGGTCTATTTGTATGGACTAGCCTGCTAGTTTTTTTAAGACGTCATGATTGACTTTACTCTCTAGGAAGCGTAATCTAGAATTTAATTAAAGGATTAAAAGGAGGTCCCTCGATGATTGAAGTAACTTATTTAAATACTGCAAAGCAAGAAAAACACACTTCTTTTGAAGATTACAATGAATTTGTCAGAGCACAGCAAGCTTGTTGGATTGCCTTACCGGATTCAACGCCAGTCACTAAGGTGACGATAAACGGACATGATATTGGCTACAAAGGACAATATGGCGACCTTTACTTTTATATTATGAAGCTAGACTTGGCACAATATCAGTAATAATAGGAAAAAGAATCAGACATTGTGTTCTGATTCTTTTTCTTTGAGAAAGGTAATTTTTATAAATTAAGAATATTGCTAATTGACTGAAAATGACTTACAATAGAAAGGAAGAATTTATAGAAGGAGACACATATGAAAAACAAGCGTTTAATTTGGACTTTGGTTTTCTTAGCTATCTTGACGCTCGGTTCTATTGGTACAGATCTTTTCAAAAAAGAGCACCAAGATGCTAATAAGGTCGTCAAAGTAGGAATCCTCCAGTTCGTGACTCACGATGCCCTGGATCAAATCGAGAAGGGAATTGAGGATGGTCTTAAGGAAGCTGGTTATAAGGGAGACAAGGTTAAAATCACCCTCCTAAATGCCGAAGGAGACCAGTCTAAAATTCAAACCATGTCTAAACAATTGGTCAATGACAAGAATGATGTCGTTATCGGTATTGCAACGCCAGCAGCACAAGGACTAGCGGCAGCTACCAAGGATATTCCAGTAATCATGGGGGCTATCTCAGACCCTGTTGGGGCAAAATTGGTTAAGAATCTCAAACATCCGGAAGGCAATGTCACTGGTACCTCTAACCAAGTGCCGATTAAGCAGACAGTAGAATTGGTCAAATCACTGACACCAAATGCCAAAACGATTGGTATTCTCTATGCTTCAAGTGAGGACAATTCCAAATCACAGGTTGAAAGCTTTAAGAAATACGCTGAAAAAGATGGTCTAAATGTGGTCGAGTACGCCGTCCCATCAACCAATGAAATCAATACAACCATGTCAGTCATGACTGGTAAGGTAGATGCCATCTGGACGCCTCAAGATAATACTATTGCCTCAGCCTTTTCAACAGTAATCTCATCAGCCAACCAGGCTAAGATTCCAGTTTATACGACAGTTGATACGATGGTGAAAGAGGGCGGTTTGGCTTCAGTTGCTCAAAGCCAATATGAACTTGGAAAGGCTACAGCTCGTAGTGCCGTTAAGGTTCTTAAAGGTAAAAAAGTTAAGGATGTCCCTGTAGATGTTATCGATGATGGCACACCAACACTTAACCTTAAAGTTGCTCAAGACCTCAACATCACCATCCCTGACGATGTGCTTAAACAGTCAGATATCGCTGTTAAAGCTGATAAATAAGGAGGACTTATGATTATTTCATCTATTTATCAGGGGCTTCTATACGGAATCCTAGGTCTTGGGATTTACATGACTTTCCGTATCTTGGATTTTCCTGATTTGACAACAGAAGGTTCCTTCCCTCTTGGTGGGGCAGTAGCAGTAACCCTTATGAACTTTGGTTGGAACCCAATTTTAGCAACCTTGGTTGCCGTTTTGGCCGGCTGTGGTGCTGGACTTGTGACTGGTCTCCTCTATACTAAGGGAGAAATTCCTACTATTTTGGCAGGGATTTTGGTCATGACCTCTCTTAACTCAGTCATGCTTATGATTATGGGGAGGGCCAACCTGGGACTTCTAGATATCAAGACTATCCAAGATTTGCTTCCTTTCAGCAAGGACTACAATCTCTTGATTGTTGGTCTCATTGCTGTGACCATTGTTATCACTGCCTTGATTGCCTTTCTTAACACGCGCCTAGGTCAAGCTTATATTGCCACAGGTGATAATAGAGACATGGCCAAATCTTTTGGTATCAATACAGACAATATGGAAGTGATGGGTCTCGTTATCTCAAACGGTATCATTGCCCTTTCAGGAGCCTTGATTAGCCAACAGGACGGTTATGCCGACGTTTCTAAAGGGATTGGGGTTATCGTCATTGGTCTTGCCAGCATCATCATTGGTGAGGTCCTTTATGCGACTAACTTGACTCTGTTGGAACGTTTGATTGCCATCTGTATTGGTTCAATCCTCTATCAGTTCCTTTTGACAGCGGTTATTGCTCTTGGTTTTAACACAAACTACCTCAAACTCTTTAGTGCAATTGTTTTGGCTATTTGTTTGATTTCGCCTGTTCTACGCCGAAAATTCTTTAAGGGGGTGACCTTATCACGATGACAGCTATTGTAGAACTTAAAAATGCGACTGTTAAGGTCAATAACGGTTTTGACACCAAAAAAACCATCCTGGACCATGTCAACCTTACCATTAGAGAAGGTGACTTTATTACCATTCTTGGTGGAAATGGTGCCGGGAAATCAACCCTCTTCAATGTCATTGCAGGGACCCTCATGTTGACCAGTGGTCAGATTTTCATCATGGGTGAGGATGTTACGTCTCTCCCTGCTGAGAAGCGTGCTAAGTACCTCTCACGAGTCTTCCAAGATCCTAAAATGGGGACAGCTCCTCGTATGACTGTTGCAGAAAACCTCTTAATTGCCAAATACCGTGGCGAAAAACGAGGCCTTAAATCACGCCAAATTCATCTCTACACAGAGGAATTTCAAGGTCTGATCGAACGTATCAGTAATGGTTTAGAAAAGCACTTAGATACACCAGCAGGTCTCCTTTCAGGTGGTCAGCGTCAGGCTCTCAGTCTGTTGATGGCGACACTTAAACGTCCTGAGCTCTTGCTCTTAGACGAGCACACTGCAGCCCTGGATCCTAAGACCAGTGTAGCCCTCATGGAGTTGACTGATGAGTTTGTGACGGGCGACCATCTTACAGCCTTGATGATTACCCATCACATGGAAGATGCCCTAAAATATGGCAATCGTTTGATCGTTATGAAGGATGGTCAAATCATTAAAGACCTTACCAAGGAAGAAAAAGGTCAATTGGATATCACAGACTATTACGCTATGTTTGAGTAAGTCTCGTCTGACTCTAAATTGTAAAATAAGCTAAAAAGTTGTATACTTAAAGAGTATGCAACTTTTTGTTGTGGCCTGTAAATCGACAAGGAGACTGTTCGCACGAACGTTCAGCTTCTTGGACCGTCTGTAAAAATAGGCTCTAGAAGAGAGTCAAACTAAAAAGGAGAAAAACAAGCATGAGCGATATTAAAATTATTGCCCTAGGTGGAGTACGTGAAAATGCTAAGAACCTCTATATTGTTGAGATTAACGACTCTATCTTTATCTTGGATGCTGGTCTAAAGTATCCTGAAAATGAACAACTAGGTGTTGACTTTGTCATTCCTAACTTAGATTACTTGATTGAAAATAGAGATCGTATCCAAGGGATTTTCTTGACTCACGGACATGCTGATGCCATTGGTGCCCTACCTTATATCTTGCAAGACGTCAAAGTACCAGTCTTTGGGTCATCACTTACTATTGAGTTGGCTAAGCTTTTTGTAAAAAATGCTGGCGTTAAGAAATTCAATAACTTCCATGTTATTGATGCAGAAACTGAAATTGAATTTGAAGATGCTGAAGTTTCATTCTTCAAAACAACGCACTCTATTCCAGAATCAATGGGGATTGTTCTTGGCACTGACCAAGGTAATATTGTCTATACTGGTGACTTCAAGTTTGACCAAGCTGCCCGTCCTTACTACAAAACTGATTTAGGTCGTTTGGCTGAAATTGGACGTGAAGGTGTTTTGGCCCTCTTGTCAGACTCAGCAAATGCGACAAGTACTGAACAAACAGCTTCGGAAGCAGAAGTTGGTCAAGAAATTGACCAAGTCATTGCCGATGCAGAAGGACGTGTTATTGTTGCTGCAGTTGCCTCAAACTTGGTACGTATTCAACAAGTCTTCGATTCAGCTGCTGATCACGGACGTCGCGTTGTTCTTACTGGTTTTGACGTTGAAAATATTGTTCGCACAGCCATCCGTCTCAAAAAATTGACTGTGGAGCATGAAAAACTTATTGTCAAACCAAAAGACATGAACAAGTTTGAAGACCACGAGTTGATTATCCTCGAAAATGGTCGTATGGGTGAACCAATCGATGGCCTTCAAAAGATGGCTGTTGGTCGTCACCGTTACGTTCAAATCAAGGATGGAGATTTGGTTTATATCGTTACAACTCCAAGCATTGCTAAGGAAGCCGTAGTGGCACGTGTCAACAACGCTATCTATAAAGCTGGTGGAACTGTTAAGATGATTACGCAGAGCCTTCGTGTTTCTGGACATGCCAATGCTCGCGAACTTCAATTGATGATTAACCTCCTTCGTCCACAGTATCTCTTCCCTGTCCAAGGGGAGTACCGTGACCTTCAAGCACATGCAGAGTTAGCCTTGGAAGTTGGTATTCTTCCAGAAAATATTTATATCGTTAAACGCGGTGACATCATGCACTTGTCAGAGGATCAAGGTTTCCTTCATGAAGGAGCTGTCCCAGCTGGTGATGTTATGATTGATGGTAATGCCATTGGTGATGTGGGTAATATCGTCCTTCGTGACCGTAAGGTCTTGTCTGAAGATGGTATCTTTATCGTAGCTATCACTGTTAACAAGAAGGAACGTAAGATTGTCTCTAAAGCGCGTGTGAATACACGTGGGTTCGTTTATGTGAAGAAGAGCCGTGATATTCTCCGTGAGGCTGCTGACATTGTTAATGCTACCGTTGAAAATTACTTGGCAGGAGACAGCTTCGACTGGGGTGAACTTAAAGGTGCTGTCCGAGACGATGTGGCTAAGTTCCTCTTCGACCAAACCAAACGTCGCCCAGCTATCCTTCCAGTTGTCATGGAAGTCCGCTAATAACTGACTAAAACATAAGAGTGTGAGCGTGTCGCTTGCACCATAGACATTGAGGAAAGTTTTAACAAGACTTTGTTCTAAAATCAAAAGCTGGGGGTGTCCCAGCTTTTCTAACATTAAGAAAGGAAAAACAAATGGCTTTTTTTCAAATTGAATACTCATCAGATGTTCTAGGACAATACCGCCAAGTGGATGTCATCTATCCAGATCGTGATCAGATTGCTGAAACGGAAAGTGATACGGACATCCCAGTTCTCTATCTCCTTCATGGCATGGGGGGCAATCATAATTCTTGGGCCTTCCGTACCAATATTCAGCGTCTCCTTCGTAAGACTAATCTCATTGTTATTATGCCTAATTCTGAAAATGGCTGGTATACAAATACCAATTACGGGGTTAAGTATTACGATGCCATTGCTAAGGAGCTTCCTCAAGTCATGCAACGTTTCTTCCCTAGTATGACTAAGAAGCGTGAAAAGACCTTTATCGCTGGACTTTCTATGGGTGGCTATGGTTCTTTCAAACTAGCCTTAACGACAAATAACTTTGCTTGTGCGGGTTCCTTCTCTGGTGCCCTTGGATTATCAGTAGAGATGATTACAGATGAAACGAGTGAGTCTAAGGAATACTGGCAAGGAGTCTTTGGCGATTTGGAAGGAAAAGACATTAAGCAGCATAAACTGGTTAACCTAGCCAAACAACATGATAAGAAAACCAAATTCTTTGCCTGGTGTGGCCTCGAGGATTTCCTTTTTGATTCTCAAGATAAGGCAGTTGCTGATTTGAAGGCCCTTGGTTTAGACATTGACTACAGCACAGACCATGGAAGACATGAGTGGTATTACTGGGAAAAACAACTAGAAGCCTACTTAGAATGGTTACCTATTGATTACGTTAAAGAAGAACGCTTGTCTTAATAGGTCAAGTTTGTAACATCTTATCAAAGAGATGATAAAAGCTTAAAGTGATATTTTTTGCTTGTCAGAACTATTAGAGCTTGATATACTAGGGGAAGTTTCGAAAAGGAGGCTCAATAATGAAAAAATTATTCAGAGTAATCTTCTATATTCCCAAACTTCTTTTACAATTTATTTGGAATCTTATTTGGGCTATATTTAAACTTGCCCTAGTCCTAGCCCTTATTGGTTATGGACTCGTCTACTATGCCAATAACTCTTCAAGTACCTTAGCCACAAACATTAACCAAGCCTTTCATCAAGTAGAGCTAGGTTTTAGTGGAACCAGTACTAGTGACGTTGAGAAAGTTGTCTCTAACCTATCAACGACAGATACCATTCCAGAGTCTAATGGAGCTAGATGGGCACAAAATACAGCTAGCATCTATATTCAGTCTACCGATGAAACCTTGGTAGCTGCTTATAAGGAGGCTATCACCAACTGGAATAACACGGGTGCTTTCATCTTTACTTTAACTGATGATGCCTCAACAGCTGACATTGTTGCGACTGACTATTCCGATGTGAATTCACAGGCAGCAGGTTTAGCAGACACTCAAACCAATGTTTTGACCAATCGCATCACTCATGTAGATGTGAAGTTGAACCGTTATTTCCTCTTGAATAGTGATTTTGGTTATACTCACAAGCGTATTGTGAATACGGCTGAACACGAATTGGGACATGCCATTGGCTTAGACCATGATGACTCTAAGACATCCGTTATGCAATCAGCAGGATCTTATTACGGGATTCAACAGGTGGATATTGATACGGTCCATGCTCTTTATGCTAATTAAGGAGGGGCTGTCATGCGCTATTTGAAACGCCTTGCTAGACGTTACCCCATGCAAACCTTCCTTTTTCTTTTCAATGCTGGGGTCTTTACTTGGTTGCAAACAACAGGAACCATGATTGCCAATCGTTTGGGCCTATCAGGTGAAGGTATTTGGATTTATATTCCCAATTGGGTAAAAATGCTGACCAGCCATTCTATTGAGAGTATTCAAACCCTATACGGGGCCTCTGGTTGGAGTTGGCTAATCACCTCTATGCTTCTTACTTGGCTCTTGACTTTTCTGAGAGGTCTCATGAGAGCAGTGATTCTCATTCTGATAGTTGGTCTTGGCTTATGGCTAGTTTATCGACACTTTGAACTCTTACAAAATCTAAAACTGTCCTGATGGGCAGTTTTTTTGAGTTGTTAGGTCATTTATTTTCTGAAGAAATATGATATAATATAGCTAATTTATTATTTTGGAGGACATTATGGCTTTAGCAAAAATCGTTTATGCCAGTATGACCGGTAACACGGAAGAAATCGCAGATATCGTTGCCAAAAAATTGGAAGAATTGGGTCACACTGTAGATGTAGACGAGTGTACAACGGTTGATGCCGCTGATTTTGAAGATGCGGACATCTGTATCGTAGCGACTTACACTTATGGTGATGGTGAGTTGCCAGATGAAATCGTTGACTTTTACGAAGATTTGGCTGACCTCGACTTGTCAGGTAAAATCTTTGGTGTTGTAGGTTCAGGAGATACCTTCTACGATTATTTCTGTCATTCAGTGGATGAGTTTGAAAATCAATTCACATTCACAGGGGCGACTAAGGGTGCTGATAGCGTCAAGGTTGACCTTTCTGCTGAAGATGAAGATATCGAAAACCTTGAAGCTTTCGCTGAAAAAGTTTCAGAAGCATTAGCATAAGAAAAAAGCAGAGTAAAGTCTGCTTTTATTGTAGTCAAAAATGGAGTTTTTTATGAATGAAATAGAAAGAGATTTTAGGACGCAATCTCAACATCTCCTTTGGTCCGTTTGGCGAGGGCTCTTAGTGGGGGTGACAGCAGGAGCAGTGGTCAGTCTTTTTCGTTGGTTAATTGCCAAAGGGGCCGCATTTTCTGTAGCTATTTACGAAGACGCCCTTCATAATCCACTTCTGATTCTGGGAATTGTACTTGTTAATCTCTTGATTGCCCTTTTTATTGGTTACCTTATTAAGCAGGAAAAAGACATCAAGGGCTCAGGGATTCCCCATGTTGAAGGGGAACTGATGGGGCTCCTACATCCGTCCTGGTGGTCAGTATTATGGCGTAAATTCCTAGGTGGAGTCCTTGGGATTTCAATGGGACTGATGTTAGGACGTGAGGGACCTAGTATTCAACTAGGTGCCATGACTGCTAAGGGATTAGCCAAGGGACTTAAGCTCTCTGCACGTGAGAAGCGTGTCTTGATTGCTGCTGGAGCAGCAGCAGGGTTATCGGCTGCCTTTAATGCCCCGATTGCTGGTCTTTTGTTTGTCGTCGAAGAAGTCTATCATCATTTCTCTCGTCATGTTTGGGTGACAGCTTTAACGGCATCCTTAGTAGCCAATGCTGTTTCCCTACGCATCTTTGGTCAGGTACCGGTCCTTGCTATGACAGAAAAATTACCCGTATTTCCTTTGAAAGATTATTGGATTCTTATTGTTTTGGGGATTTTTCTAGGTGTTCTTGGATACGGTTATGAGTGGGTTGTCTTACGTATTGGTAAGGTCTACCAAGGGTTAGGGAAAATCTTTCACTTGCCATCTCATTTTCATGGCCTTTTGGCAGTTCTGTTTATCATTCCTATTGGTCTTTATTTCCCACATCTTTTAGGTGGTGGGAATGAATTGATTCTTGCTTTAAATGGTTTACATCCTGCTCTAACTGTGGCTATCCTCTATTTGGCTATTCGCTTTATTTGGAGTATGTTGTCCTTTGGTTCAGGTTTTCCTGGTGGGATTTTCTTGCCGATTTTGACTCTAGGTGCTCTTTCTGGTAGCGTATTTGCGGCAGCTTTTGAAAATCTAGGATTCTTACAAGTCAGTCAGTTCCCTATTTTTATCATTCTTGGTATGGCTGGTTATTTCGGTGCGGTATCTAAGGCACCGCTCACTGCTATGATTTTAGTGACTGAGATGGTGGGTGACCTTCACCAATTGATGACAATTGGAGTTGTGACCCTGATTGCCTATCTTGTCATGGATTTCATGGGAGGAGAACCCGTCTATGAAGCCATGCTTCACAATCTGATTGCCCACGAACCAAAACAAGTTGATAATATACCGACGATGATTGATTTACCAGTTACAGAGAGTTTAGCTGGTCGCTTGGTTAAGGATTTAACCTTACCTGACGGGGTTTTGATTTCCACTCAGATTTTTCAAGACCAGTCTGAGGTTGTTCGTGGAGACACACGTCTAAAAGCAGGAGCAACCTTATATTTGGTTGTTAATGAAAGTAATATCAGTCAGGTAAGAAAACTCTTTTTATAAGCAATTCAATGGCTTGAGGCTCTTTTGTCCTCAGGTCATTTTTGTTATAATGAAGAGAAAAAAGGAGGTCAGTATGGACTTAAATGAGATTCGCCAACAGATTGACACAGTTGATAATGAGATTGTGGCCTTGTTGGAAGAACGTATGAAATTAGTAACTCGAGTTAGTGCTTTTAAACAGCGCACTGGAAAGGCGATCTATGATCCTGAGCGTGAGCAAGCCTTGCTAGATAAAGTAGCAGCGAGTGTCGCAAATCCAGAGTACCAAGAGCCTATCGTAGCTAGCTTTGCAGATATTATGAAACATTCACGCACTTATCAAGCAGGCAAGATTGAAGGAAAGTAGGTTATTAAGATGAAAGTTAGACAATTAAGTGAGAGTCAAGGTCTCTCATACTCCAATTTAGTGATTTTAAGTCTCTATGCTGTCTTTCTAGGAGTGATAGTTGGGCTGATTGATGCTATTTTTGGGCGCGTGCTTATAGGACTCTCGGAATACCGTGACCAGCATATCTTTTATCTGGTCCCAGCACTTCCTTTAGCAGGCCTTTTGATAGTTTACCTTTACCAAAAGCTTGCTGGCAAGGCAGCACAGGGAATGGGATTGATTTTCAAGGTAGGACATAATGAGGAGGATCAAGTCCCCCTAAGGTTAATTCCACTTGTGACTGTGACCACATGGCTGACCCACCTATTCGGGGGATCTGCAGGTCGTGAGGGAGTGGCTGTTCAGCTCGGAGCCACAGTTTCCCATGCTTTTAGTCGCTACTTTAAGCTCCCTAATGCTTCACGCATTTTCTTAACCATGGGGATGGCAGCTGGGTTTGGAGGGCTCTTCCAAACACCAATCGCCGCGACCTTCTTTGCTCTTGAAGTCTTGACCTTAGGACAGTTAAGCCTGCCAATCTTAGTACCGACTCTTATTGCATCTTTTGTGGCTAGTACAACAAGCCATCTCTTAGGTCTTGAAAAATTTAGCCACTTTGTATCCGAAAGTTTGACTATTGACCTTGAGACGTTTATGAAATTAGCTCTTTTAGGTCTGGCCTTTGGTCTAGTAGGAAATCTCTTTGCTTATCTCTTGTCACTAGCTAAAAAGAAAGTAGCAAGTCTGCTCCCAAATCCTTATTATCGTGTTCTATTAGGAAGTGTCGTCTTAACCTGTCTTCTTTTGATTTTGTGGAAGGGACGCTATACAGGTCTTGGAACGAATTTGATTGCTTTAAGTGTTGGTGGTGGTACCATTTATCCATTGGATTGGCTCTTGAAATTGCTCCTTACCGTCTTTACCTTATCTCTTGGTTTCCAAGGAGGGGAAGTAACTCCTTTGTTTGCCATCGGAGCAAGTCTTGGTGCTGTTTTAGCACCAGTTCTAGGCCTTCCAATTCCACTTGTAGCAGGTCTAGGCTATCTGTCTGTCTTTGGTAGCAGTACCAATACCCTTTTAGCGCCTATTTTCATTGGCATTGAAGTCTTTGGTCCCGTCAATGCAATTCCTTATGCGATTGTCATGGCTTTTGCTTACCTCATCAATCATAAGACGAGCATTTATGGGCAACAAAAAATGCTAGAAATGCAATAAGATACTAGACAACCTGATAATTTTTTGATAAGATACTAAGAGTGTGTAATGGACACACAAAAATAACGGCTAATCCGCTGAGACACAGAGGTTGCTCTTAAGATTAGTAAGATAGGAGTATATAAAAATGAATCCATTGATCCAAAGTTTGACAGAAGGTCAACTTCGTACTGACATCCCATCATTCCGTCCTGGTGACACAGTTCGCGTTCACGCGAAAGTTGTCGAAGGAACTCGCGAACGTATCCAGATCTTTGAAGGTGTAGTTATTTCACGCAAAGGTCAAGGGATCTCAGAAATGTACACAGTTCGTAAAATTTCAAGCGGTATCGGTGTAGAACGTACTTTTCCAATCCACACTCCACGTGTTGAAAAGATTGAAGTTGTACGCTACGGTAAAGTCCGCCGTGCTAAACTTTACTACTTGCGTGCTTTGCAAGGTAAAGCTGCACGTATCAAAGAAATCCGTAAATAATTTACAGATTTCACATAAAAAATCTGTCCTCGTGGCAGATTTTTTCATAAGTCCTCTTAGTTAAATGGATATAACAACTCCCTCCTAAGGAGTCGTTGCTGGTTCGATTCCGGCAGGGGACATTTTTAAGCCTTTAACCATGCGGGTTTAAGCTATTCTGCCCCAAATTTAAGCCAAATGTATTTGACACCTATTGAATTATAGGTGTTTTTTTGATAAGCAAAAACCCTAGTCAGGATTAGTCCTAACTAGGGTTGAAAATAGAATACTGGTGATGATAAGTATTCTGTTATCTCATTAATTGGAATTGGCAGTTGTGTCTGTGCTTGATGAAGCTTGTGGGTACTCGTAAGGATTGTTATCAACGTCGTTAATCCACTCATTGCTCTGATCAGTTGAGCTTGAGTGATTGCTTCCTCCACCAGCACCTGCGGCGAAGGCTGCATCGTGACCTCCACCGCCTCCTCCGTTAGTGGCATAGGAGCCATCTTCTGGTCCGCCCCAACCTCGTCCGCCTTCAGTAGGCTTGGACTTTTCTTGATTTCCATCTTGATGAGGTGTTTGGTTGTTTTGTTTTTGATTTGCTCCTTGAGCAGAAGGAGATGCTTGATGCTTATTTTCGTCCTTAGCCTCCTTCTTATGATCTTCCGTCGAAGTAGCAGTTGAAGATTTAGTATTCTCTTTTTTATGAGATGAGCTACTTTTTGATGAAAGGCTGTGAGAGATGTGATGCGTTTTTGCTGTTGGCTTTACAGGTTCTTTTAAATGTTTTGATAAATAACCGAAGAGAAAGAAGAAAGCTAGCAAAGAAAAGGTGATGATATTATATTTTTTTCTTTTCAAATTTGGCTCCGTTCCTAGTCATAGATGAAGAGTTAAAAATAACAGTAAAAAACCAGGTTTCCCTGGTTCTCATTATTAGCGGCTTACACGACGGCGAGCTGCTTTTTTACGGTTTTCTTCGATGAAAGCCAATTTCTTTTCTTCTGGTTCGATAATGGTTTTCTTAACTGCGAAGACAGCACCTGCTACAGTAGCAGCAGTTCCGATAACGCCAGTAGCGACACCTTTAGCGAATGAATGTTTTTTAGCCATGAGACTATCCTCCGTATATGTTATAATATGCTTATATTATCTAAAAAAATATCTAGAATAGCAAGTGAAAACATTATGAAAACCAAACTTATTGTAGTAGCTGGTCCTACTGCTGTGGGAAAAACAGCGCTTGGAATTGAATTGGCCAAGCGTTTTAATGGCGAAATTATTTCAGGAGATAGCCAGCAGGTTTACCGACAATTGAATATAGGAACCGCCAAGGCCACTCCTGAAGAGCAGGCAGCAGCAGTACATCATCTGATTGATGTTCGCAATGTTGATGAGTCCTATTCAGCTTATGATTTTGTGACAGAGGCAGAGGTTGCCATTACAGATATAGTTAGTCGTGGCAAGTTACCTATTGTAGTAGGAGGAACAGGTCTCTATTTACAAAGTCTCCTAGAAGGGTATCACCTAGGGGGGCAGGTAGATCAGGAGCAGGTCTTAGCCTATCGCACAGAATTAGAGCAATTATCTGATCAGGAACTTTTTGAAAAAATTGATCGCTTAGGTATTGAGATTAAAGAGATTAACCGTCGTCGTGCTATCAGAGCACTTGAGCTTCATCGTTTTTCGAAGAATCTTGAAAATACTGAGACGACTTATGATCCCTTTCTTATCGGATTAGATGATGAACGCTCCTTAATCTATAATCGAATTAATACACGAGTAGACAAGATGGTTGAACTTGGGCTCTTGGAAGAAGCCAAGTGGTTGTACGATAATTATCCTAATGCCCAGTCAGCTCGTGGTATAGGCTACAAGGAGTTGTTTCCTTATTTTTCTGGGAACCAGAGCTTGGACGAAGCCTTGGAAAAACTCAAGCAAAATACGCGTCGATTTGCTAAACGGCAATTAACTTGGTTCAGAAATCGAATGACTGTTAAGTTTTATCAGATTTCTAGTCCAGAATATCCTGAAAATGTCGTTCAAGATCTTGAATTATTTTTAAATGAAAGGGAAGGAGAAAAGGTAGGTCAATCTTAGTTTTAAGAACCAATCTTTGCTATAATGGTAGTTATGACTAACGAAGAAAAAAAATCAGCCTATGAATTAATGCTAGCACAGGCTAAAGTGCTTTTTGCCAATGAAAACAATGCTCTGGCCAACTTTTCTAATGCCTCAGCTCTCTTGAATACAACCCTGCCAAATTCTGTGTTCACAGGCTTCTACCTGATGGATAATGTCAAGAATGAGTTAATCCTTGGCCCTTTCCAAGGTAATGTTTCTTGTGTTCGAATTGCCTTAGGTAAGGGTGTTTGTGGTCAGTCTGCAGCAGAAAATAGAACCCTAATTGTCGAAGATGTCACCAAACACGCTAATTACATCGCTTGTGATTCCGCTGCTCGAAGTGAAATTGTTGTACCAATGGTCAAAGATGGCAAATTAGTTGGTGTTCTCGATTTGGATTCTCACCAAGTAGGAGACTATAACCAAGTAGACCAAGATTATCTTGAAGCATTTGTCAAAATTTTACTTGAGAAAACCGAGCTTACATTTGGAATGTTTGAGGTAAACTAATGTATCAAGCCTTATATCGTAAATACCGTAGTCAGACCTTTGGCGAAATGGTTGGTCAAAAAGTGATTTCAACCACGCTCAGACAGGCGGTAGAGTCAGGGAAAATCAGTCATGCCTATCTCTTTTCTGGGCCACGTGGTACCGGTAAAACCAGTGCTGCAAAAATCTTTGCCAAGGCTATGAACTGTCCTAATCAAGTTGATGGTGAGCCTTGTAATTACTGCGATATTTGTCGCGATATTACAAACGGAAGTCTTGAAGATGTTATCGAGATTGATGCGGCATCCAATAATGGTGTTGATGAGATTCGTGAAATTCGTGACAAATCGACCTATGCCCCAAGTCGTGCGACTTACAAGGTCTATATTATTGACGAAGTTCACATGCTCTCGACAGGTGCTTTCAATGCTCTTTTGAAGACTTTGGAAGAACCAACTGAAAATGTGGTCTTTATCCTAGCGACCACTGAATTACATAAGATTCCAGCAACTATCCTTTCTCGTGTCCAACGCTTTGAGTTTAAATCGATCAAACAGGGAGCTATTAAAGAGCACTTAGCTTCAATTCTGGAAAAAGAAGGACTGACCTTTGATGATGAGGCTTTGACTATTATTGCTCGTCGTGCAGAAGGTGGTATGCGTGATGCGTTGTCAATCTTAGACCAAGCACTGAGTCTGTCTCCTGACAATCATGTCAGCCAAGCCGTAGCTGAAGAAATCACTGGTTCTATTGGTTTGACAGCCTTGGATAGTTTCGTCGCTAACGTTCGTAATCAAGATACTACGCAAGCTTTATCAAATCTCGAAACTCTCTTTGATAATGGTAAGTCTATGACCCGTTTTGCGACTGATCTCTTGGAGTATTTCCGTGATCTTTTGATTGTCAAAGCAGGTGGAGAGAACAGTCACCATAGTCCCCTTTTTGAAGAGAATCTTTCTCTGGGCCAAGACCGACTTTTCCAAATGATTGATTTGGTTACAAGTGCCTTACCAGAAATTAAAACTGGAACACATCCTAAAATCTATGCGGAGATGCTGACTATAAAATTGTCAGAAACCCATAGTCAGATGTCACAAGAAATTCCAGGAAATTTACAAGAAGAGTTAGATAGTCTTCGTCGCGAAGTAGAAGGCCTACGTAAAGCTCTTAAAGAGGGCAAAGTCCAAGGAGAAGTAGCACCAACTCGAAAAGCCAAACCTGCTTATCAGTATAAGGTGGATCGTGAAAAAATTCTCACTATTATGCGTGAAACCATGGAAAATCCGCAGAAATCACGCCAATGTCTGGATGCCCTAAAGGCAACTTGGCCTGAAATCTTGGATTCTATTAGCCCACAAAATAGGGCCCTTTTGAATGGATCTGAGCCTGTATTAGCCAATCAGGAAAATGCCATCCTGGCTTTTAATGCTGCCTTTAATGCTGAACAGGTCATGAAACGCAGTGATCTCAATGATATGTTTGGCAATATCATGAGTTCAGCTGCCGGTTTCTCACCCAATATTATGGCTGTTCCAAAAGCAGAATTTGAAAAACTCCGAACAGAATTTGCACGAAGCCTCAAATCCAAAGAAGAATTGGAAAAAGAAGATCGTGAAGAGTATATCCCGCAAGAACTTGAATTTCTCTCTGATGTTGTAGAAATAGAGGACTAAAAAGGTCCAGTGGACCTTTTTAGGTCCGAGCCTAGAAATAGAAAAGCGAGGAGATTCAGTGTAATTTGATAGATTTCTGAATCTGATATTTGGAAGGTTTATCCTTGTAAAAATGAAAAGAGCCTAGACTGCTTGTCCTAGGCTCTATCTATTGATATAATAATCTTATGATTCAACAAATTTTGTTTATTACGCTTGAAACTATTTTTGAAACGGTTTGTTTTAATTACAGTTTACAGCACGGCTATTACTTTTTTACAGCCTTTTTTGGTTATTTACTGTTTCGTCGTCTTTGGACAACCTATGTTGTTTCACGCATTGCGCGTGCAGCCGACAAGTCTACCAAGAAGTAAGACTTACTTCGCCAGCGGTCAACCATTTTTCCTGGCCATCATCAGTAAGAACGAGAAGTTGGCCCTTATCACCAATTTCCTTGGCAATACCAGTATAAGTCCTTCCAGCTTGTTCAAAGGTCACTTGTTTGTCTAAAACGAGGGACTTTTCTTTATAAACTTTGACCAAATCGCTAGTCGGAATGGTTAAAAAGAGTTTCCAAATTTCTGAAATGAGCTGGTTTCGAGTGATGCTTGGTTTTTTAGAAGTAAAAAGACTAGTAGCTTTATTAGCTAACTCTTCAGGAAAATCACTGATTGAGAAGTTAAGCCCAACCCCGATAATGACATCTGTGATGCGACCAGATTCGATAGAACTAATGGCTTCGGTAAGGATACCAGCCATTTTTTTGTTGTTGAGGTAGATGTCATTAACCCATTTGATTTCTGTATTGATGCCAGTTAGACGCTGGATAGCTTTGACAATAGCAGCTGCCGCCATCATCGTATAAGGTGGTAACTCCTCAAAATGACAGTTGGGCTTTAAGTGGATACTCATGTAGATACCACCTTGTGGACTGACAAAGAAGTGACGTTCAAATCGTCCTTTGGCTGCTTTTTGACTTGATGCCAGGTATAGAGCAGGTGTTGGATTATTCTTTTCCATGCCATGTTTAGCATCTAGTTGGGTAGAGTTAGAATCTGGATTAAAGTAGACTGGAATGTTGAGTTGCTTAGAGATGTCTTGAGGAAGAAGAATATCTCCCTTTTCTAAATAGTAGCCTTTCTTCCGTACACTTGTAATGTCAATTCCTTGTTCTTGTAGTGTTTGGATTGCCTTCCAAATGGCTGTCCGTGAGACACCAAGGCTTTTTGCCAAACTCTCTCCCGTCACAAAGTCAGGACTCTTCGATAAGATGTCATAAACGTGTTCATAAGTTTTCATATCCTAAGTATAATACAAAAGATGGTAAAATGCTCACTATAAATTATTGATAAAGCTTGATAATAAATAACTATATGACTAGACTGAAAAAACATGATATAATGGAAGGTAGTTATTAAGTCCCGATAAGGCAACAGTCATCCTAGGGTTGGCTGTTGGTTCTTTGTAACTTTTTAACGGCGTCTAGCTCTATTAGGAGTATAGCGTTTTACCTATTAGGAGACGGTCAAATCTGTTTTATCTAATACTATTTTTCATATTAAAAGGGGGACATTTTATATGTCAGAACGTAAACTTTTCACGTCTGAATCTGTATCTGAGGGGCATCCAGATAAAATTGCAGACCAAATTTCAGATGCCATTCTTGATGCGATTTTAGCAGAGGATCCAGATGCACACGTTGCAGCAGAAACAGCTGTCTACACTGGTTCTGTCCACGTTTTCGGTGAAGTTTCTACAACAGCTTATGTGGACATTAACCGTGTGGTTCGTGATACTATCGCTGAAATTGGTTATAACAATGCAGAATACGGCTTTGCAGCAGAATCTGTTGGGGTTCACCCATCATTGATCGAACAATCTCCAGATATTGCTCAAGGTGTCAATGAATCACTTGAAGTTCGTGGAACTGGTGACCAAGACCCACTTGATCTTATCGGAGCTGGTGACCAAGGTTTGATGTTTGGTTTTGCTATTGATGAAACTCCAGAGTTTATGCCACTTCCAGTTAGCCTTTCACATAAATTGGTTAAAAAATTGGCAGATTTGCGTAAATCTGGTGAGATTTCATACCTTCGTCCGGATGCTAAATCTCAGGTTACTGTTGAGTATGATGAGAATGACCAACCAGTACGTGTTGATACAGTCGTTATCTCAACGCAACACGATCCTGAAGCAACTAACGATCAAATTCGTCAAGACGTCATTGAAAAAGTCATTAAAGCAGTTATTCCAGCCGAATACTTGGATGACGAGACAAAATTCTTTATCAACCCAACAGGTCGTTTTGTTATTGGAGGACCTCAAGGGGACTCTGGTTTGACTGGTCGTAAGATTATTGTTGATACTTATGGTGGTTACTCAAGACACGGTGGTGGTGCCTTCTCAGGTAAGGATGCTACTAAGGTTGACCGTTCAGCTTCATATGCCGCTCGCTATATTGCTAAAAACATCGTAGCTGCTGGTCTTGCTAAGAAAGCAGAAGTACAATTGGCTTATGCTATTGGTGTTGCTAATCCTGTGTCTGTCCGTGTTGATACCTTCGGAACGGCGACAGTTGCTGAAAGCAAACTTGAAGCTGCTGTCCGTGATCTCTTTGACTTGCGTCCTGCAGGTATCATTCAAATGCTTGATCTTAAACGTCCTATCTACCGTCAAACAGCAGCCTATGGTCACATGGGACGTACTGACATCGATCTTCCATGGGAAAAATTGGATAAGGTAGATGCCCTCAAAGCAGCTGTAGGAGATTAAAAATATTTAATATAACTTTCAATTTAATAATATCAAAACAACAGAATTTAATTTTTTTGAATTCTGTTTTTTATTTTGAAAATGAATAATATGAATTTTCTGACTTCAGACACATGTAAACCCAAAGGATTGAGTAATTAAAGGGTAAAAACGACTAGCTAAAAATAAATTCTTTAGGTGAAAAACTTTGAAAGGAGTTGAAAAATAAGAAAAAATTGCTATAATAAGAGTGACGATGTAAATATGAAACTAGAGTCATTTTAGATTGATAGAGTAAGAAGAAATACCTTTAAATAAGGTCTAACAGGTGTTAGATAATCTAAAGTGATCTGGTTAGTTTGTGATTTCTTGGGGAAGCTAATCAACATAACAAGATATTTAATTAGTCAATTTAATCTATTCTTTAATAATATTAATTTTACTTAATGTTTATTTAGGATAATCTTGTTCTTTCTTATGTTTTTTGAAATCTTTAAGAATCTTCAAAAGAGATTCTGATGAGAGTTAGGTTATCACTCATTGGGGAGGAAGACATAGCTTTCAAAGGGCTTTCTTAAGAAAGGCATTACATTGTGGTCTTGAGAGTATTGGGAAATACTTGAGACTAATGATTAGAATGGGTAGAGAGTGTAGTTAAGGGGACACTCTTAAAAGTGGGGAGAAGTTTATGAATATTTTGATACTTGGTAATACTGCTGGATTAACAAACGATTTCATTTTGAAAACGTTTCCTAATCAAGCAGTTTTTATTTTTGGTCATACAGGTGTAAAGAACTCTCGTAAGAATAAAATCACCGTTTATACCAAGCATTATGAGAACAACCAATTAGAAGACGTTTTTGATTTTCATGATTATGATCAAATCATCTATTTTTCGGAATATCTCAATTACGGACATGAAAGTTCAGGGGAGATTGAAAATCTCATCAGATTGTTAGAGTGTCTTAAAGATAGAAAAAACAAACGATTACTTTATATCACAGGTCCTATCCTTGAGGATGGGAAAAGAAGTTTACAGACGACAACAAAGGATACCTTATTATCCTGGAGTCGAGAATTTGGGGTCAACCTTAAAGTTCTATATAGTCCCTTTCTTTATTCAGTTATTAATAAAGAAGATTATCTTTATAAACTGTTTGTGCGTTTAGATGACCATGAACAGGTAGAGTTAAAGGAGTCATCACAAAGTCAGGCGACTTTTATCAGTCTATCTGACTTGGGAGATTTGCTTCACAAATTATGTGAGCGATGGAATGACACCTATGAAAGCATTATTATTCCGGATCCTTTCCAACTGACTTTTGGGGAGCTCTTGCAAGCTTTGGATAAATATTTCCCTAATAAGCAGGTTCATTTCCTAGAGGAAAGAAGAATTAGGAAATATGATAATGATCCTGAAAAGCATCATGATTTGCGTGATAGGTTTGCTTGGTTTATGCGTTATGCCTTGGTGCGTGACTTGCCAGATATTTACGAAGACTATCAAAAACAGCGAAAAGGGTCTCTGCGTGTTTCTAAGTTCCGCAATATCATAGATAATATCGTTAAGCAAAAGAGAAATAAGAAACTTGCTGCTGTTGTCGTGACCTTCTTAGTCTTTGAAGCTTTTCGATATATGACTCAAGGTCAGTTACAGTTCCAATTGATCGACCTACGTTTGCTCTTTGTTGTCTTGATTAGTACAGTTTTGGGCATGGGGTATGGCTTGTTCTCGGCAGTTCTTGCAATTATTGGTTTGACCATCAGTCAAATCATGTCTGGAACTAGCTGGCAACTGCTTCTATATAATACTGACCGTTGGGTTGCCTTTATTGCCTATATCTTTATCGCTGTGGTTTGTGGTTTTGTGGAAATGAAGAAGAAAGATGACAAGCTACAACTAGATAAACAGTTGGAAACAGTTAAGGAAGACTATCTTATCCTTAATCAATCCTACGATACATTACTCCATGAAAATAAAGACCTGAAAAATGCCTTGTTAGCAAGTCAAGATGGTCTTGGAAAAGCCTATTCTTACTTTGTGACTTTAGATCATACTAGTGTTGAGAAGGTTCTTAGACAGACGCTTGATTTGGTTTCAGAAATTTTGAATGCTCCTGTTTCACTTTATGGAGGTGGTCCTTTCCAATACGAGCTTCTTTTGGGAGATAACGATAAGAAGCAAGTATCTTTGACAGATTTTAAAGAAATTGGAGGTGCCTTTGGTCATGGACGTGTCTGGGCTAATAAATCATTGCTTGAGAATCGTCCAGCGTATGCCATGGAAGTTAAGACCAAGGCAGAGGGTACTTTTATCATTTGGGTAGAGGCTGTTCCTTTTGAAGCCATGTCTACTAAAGTGTTAAATGAGCTTGAGGTTCTTTCAAAAATGAGTCGTTCTTTCATTGAAAAGGCAGAACTTCTTGAACAAACTAGTCTTCAAGGGAGGGTTGCACAATGATTCCAGTCCTTATTACTAGTATCTTAACGGTTTGTTACTTCTTATCTATAGCACTTGTCTATAAGGCTATTGTCAGTGGCAAATCAGACTTAACAATTTTTTACTTGATTTTCCCGATTGCTTTACCTTTCTTTGGGGCAGGTCTGATTCATATGATTTCTAAACCAAATCCTGGTAGACATCGCCGTGGTCAAGAAGCAGTTGGTGGTAAAGTTAAAGATTTGACCATTGATTTTGGAAATATCGATGATTTTCAACGTCCGAAGGAATTGGCTGAAGAAGACATCGTACCTCTTGAAGAATCTCTCTATTTGAATAAGGCTAAGGAAGCTCGTCAACAATTGATGGGATTGGCTAATGATGATCCGTCTCATTTTATGGATTTGCTCTACTTGGCTCGTTTAAATGAGGATAGTGAAATCGTCCACTATGCGACAACCTTTATTTCTGAAATTTCAAGTCAATACGATGAGAAGTTGAGTGCCTTTGAGAAACGTTTTGAAAAGGGTGAAGAAGACCTTGACCTCTTAACCGAGTATTGTGACTTTATGGAAGACTACCTATCTAAGGAACTTCTAAGCAAACAAATGGAAGGTTTGCTTCGTAAGGAGTACGAGGAGCGTCTCTTGCAGAAACTTAGTCATGGAACGACTGCTACGGACTTAGTGAGAGTTATCCATAATGAACTAGCTCTTGGTTTTTATGACTTGGCCCAAAAGCATTTGACACAGCTTTCAATTAAATCACATGCGGATGATGTGTATTATTTGTATTTGGAATATTACTATCAAACTGGTCAGTTTAATGAATTTAAGAACATGATTCGTGAGATGCAAGGCAAACAGGTTGTTCTTTCTAAGGACAAACAAGATCTCTTGAACTTCTGGCAAGGAAAAGAGGTGATGGCATGAAATTAGGTAAAAAGAATGTTATCCGCAAAGAAACCTTGCTAGGTGTCGGACTTATTTTGTGTTTGGCCATCGGACTCTTTGTTCAAAAGAAAGGGGAATGGTACCCAACTCAAGGTAAGGAAGCCTATCTTACCGGAAAAGTACCTTCTACGGCCTCAGTTGTCAAGGATTTAGATAAAGATACACTGGTTCTTTATGATAGTGAAAACGAGACGAGTCAAAGGGCTTGGAAACAGTTTGAGCAAATTCTAAAAGATATGCGTATGGGAGCTAAGTTAGTCGATGTGGCTAAACACGAGTCCTATTCACTTTCAGATTATAAAAAAGTAGTCCTTCTTGTCACTGACCTTTCTCGAATGGAGGACCAGGTTCAGCCACTAATGGATTGGACTGAAAAAGGTGGTCAAACACTTTTTGCAGTAACCATGGGGAAAGAAAGTAATCTGGATGCCATTGATCATAATCTTGGCGTAAGTTATTCCAATTTTGAGATGGATGAGGTCAAGGAAATCTACGTGGATCCTGACTTCATGATTGGTGGGGGACGCAATTATAAAATTGAAGAACCTTTTGAGTCAGCTAGAAAAGTCTCACTTGAAAGTGATGTTAAGGTACATGCTAAAACAACAGATGATTCTCATACACCGTTGATTTGGGAAAAATCATACGGCAAAGGGAAGTTTGTCGTTGATAACCTTGGAATTTATGAGCGTAATGTTCGTGGTATTTATGCTGCTTCCTATAGTCTTTTGACTGAAGCGACAGTTTATCCAGTAATCAATGGTTCTACCTATTATATAGATGATTTCCCATCACCTGTTCCAGCCGGAGATGGTCGTTTCGTTAAACGTGACTATGACATGTCTGTGTCTGAATTTTATACCAATGTTTGGTGGCCAGACCTTCTAAAACTACATGAAAAGTATGGTATTGTTCATACAGGTGTGGTCATCGAAAACTATGAGGCCCAGACAGATGGTAAAATTGTTCAACAAAATGATTTAGATCGTTTCAAGTATTTTGGAAATTCGCTTTTGGCTAATGGTGGTGAACTTGGTTATCATGGTTACAACCACCAACCTTTGAGTCCTTCATCTGTTAATTATGGTGAAAAGTATGCCAGCTACAAGACTTGGAAGGATAAGGCTGCTATGAAGGCCAGTCTGTCTGAGTTGATTCGTTTTGTCAACCAACTCTTTCCTAAAGCGCAAAAATCAGTATACGTTCCACCATCAAATATCCTTTCAAAAGAAGGGCGAGAGGTAATCGTTAATGATTTCCCAGAAATCAAGGCTATCTCAAGTAACTATTTCCCAGGAGATTTCACTTATTCGCAAGAGTTTGAAGTGTCACCTGATGGAATGATTGAAGAGCCACGTACAGTTTCTGGTGCGGTTTGGGACGATTTTTCACAGATGACGGTCTTTTCTGAAATGAATATGCACTATGTCAATAACCATTTCCTTCACCCTGATGATGTTCTTGATGTCGATCGTGGTGCAGAATTGGGTTGGGCAAAGATGTATAAGGCCTTGGACAAGGAAGTTAGTTGGGTCCACAATATGTCACCTTCGCTCAGGAATCTAACAGGTTCAGAATTAGCAGGTGCTGTTCAGCGTTACGGTATTTTGAAAGTTTCTCAAAAATATACCAAAGACGCCCTAAAAATTGATCTTGAGAATTTTCATGATCATGCTTACCTTATGGTTCGTTTAAATCAAAACGAGGTTAAGAAGGTAAAAAATGGTAAGGTTACGCATTTAACGGGTGATCTTTACCTATTGGAGGCTACGAATAAGTCAGTCACCATCACATTAAAATAAGGCAAAATAGGGGAAAATGCCGATGAAGATATGTTTAATTCTTGAAGGGTCCTATCCGTATGTTCACGGTGGTGTCTCTACTTGGATGCATCAATATATTACAGAAATGAAAGAGCATGAATTTGTTCTCTGGGTTGTGGGGGCAACACATGAGCAAAAGGGAAAGTTTGTTTATGAACTTCCTGAAAATGTCGTAGAAGTACACGAAGTCTTTTTGGACTATGTTGTGCCAGATAAAGAAGAAGACATAGAGCCACATCAGTTTACAGATGAGGAAAAACAAGCCCTTAAAGATATGGTTTTTTGTCAACAACCTGATTGGAAAGTCTTGTTTAAAATTTTACAGGATGGTAAGGTCGTTCCTAACGATCTCTTGAGTAGTGAGGCCTTTTTTCAGGTCTTGAAGGATCTCTGTAGTGAGCGCTACACGCAGCTATCTTTTTCAGATGTTTTTCACACGATCCGTTCTATGCTGTTTCCACTTTTAAATATTTTATCTTGTCCACCTCCTGAAGCAGATGTTTACCACTCAATCTCTACAGGTTATGGTGGTATTCTTGCAACTTTGGGAAGTTTGACTTATGACAAACCTCTCTTCTTAACTGAACACGGGATTTATACGCGTGAACGTGAGGAAGAATTGCTTCGTGCCAAGTGGGTTTTACCTACAATGCGCCAACAGTGGGTAAGGTTCTTCTATATGTTGTCTGATGCGATTTATCAAAATGCTCAAAAAATTACCAGCCTCTTTACTAAGGCCAAGGAAATTCAGATCGAGATGGGTTGTGATCCAGAGAAATGTCAGGTTATTTCAAACGGGATTGACTACGATGCCTTTTCTCAAATTCCTTTGAAAGAACCAGATGGTTGGATTGATATTGGAGCCGTGGTACGTTTGGCTCCAATTAAGGACATCAAAACCATGTTGTATTCTTTCTACGAACTGGCTCAGCAAGTGCCAAACGTTCGTTTGCATATCATGGGTGGTATAGATGACCAAGAATATGCGGATGAGTGTTTTAGCTTGGCCGATAAGATGGATTTGGGAGATCGTCTCCTATTCACTGGTCGTGTTAATATTCGAGAATATATGAAGAAAATTGATTTTACGCTTTTGACCAGCCTTTCTGAAGGTTTGCCACTTTCTGTTTTGGAATCAATGGCGGCTAGTCGTCCTTGTGTGACGACAGATGTCGGATGTTGTCGAGAATTGCTAGAAGGTCGTGAGGATGACAATTTAGGGATTGCAGGATTTTGTGCACCACCTACTTGTACAGGGCCTCTTGCAGAAGCTATGAAGAAGATGGCGATTAATGATAAAAGACGGCTTGAAATGGGTGAAATTGCGCGTAAGCGTGTTGAAGCGATATATCAATATCCGCAAATGATCGGTCAGTACCGACGCTTATATGAGGAGGTGGCAGTTTAATGGCCGGTATTGGATTTGAATTACGTAAAATTTACAACGAGGATAACCTTTTTTCAAAACAAAAGGCCTATGCTTATGCTGGAATTGTGTATACCGGTCCTATGCTTTTGGGGATTTTACTTACAGCTGGTGTCGTTGTTCTGACAATGGTAGCGGGAATCAGTGAAAATGAGCGTGATTATATTCTTTCGAACTTAACCTACGCTATCATCTTTTCTCTCGTGATTACCAGTCTCTTTTCTCTGGTGGTAACCCGCTTTGTTGCGGACATGCTCTACGAGAAGAAGTTTGAGACTATCATTCCTTCATTTTATGCGTCGAGTGCCTTGATGCTTATGATTGGAACGCCACTGTATGCGCTCTATCTAGCCCTGGCTAGTCGAAGTTTAGCAGAAGTGGCTATGGGAGTTTTGCTCTTTGGTGAGCTTTGTCTCGTTTGGAATGTAATTACCTATTTGACAGCGATTAAATCCTATAAAGAAATTATCAAAGGTTTCTTTTTAGCGATTGGTATGACGCTTGTCTCTGGGTTACTTAGTATTTTCCTACATCAAAAGTATGGTATATTCCTAAGTGTTTGTTTGGGATATGGTGGAATGATGTTTTGGATGGTTCGTCTGATCCATGATTATTTCCCATCTAATCTTAAAATGTCCTTTGAGTTTTTGAAATGGTTTGATCAATTTTCTGATCTTGCCAAGACTGGACTTTACATGTTGGTGGCCCTCTTTGCTCATATTGTTATTAACTGGTTTGGGCCAATTAGTAAGAGTTTTGATGGCTTCTTCCGTACAGCTCCAGTCTACGATGTGCCAGCCATGTTAGCCTACTTAACGACTTTAGTATCAACACTTAATTTCGTTATGTCTGTCGAGGTTTCCTTCTATCCGCATTTCCGACGTTATTTTAAGCTCTACAATGAAGAGGGAAGTCTTTCGGATATTCAGGAAGCTGAAACTCAAATGTTGGATGTCATGAGTAATGAGCTCAAATATGTTTTTTGGAAACAATTGCTAGCGACAATTTTCATCATGTTCTTCGGAAGCGTGGTTTTGACTTACTTACCAATTGGTTTTAACAATCAAATGCATGGTTACTTCTTAACGCTATGTCTAGCTTATGGTCTCTATGCTGTAGGCAATGTGAATATCTTGCTTTTGATGTATTTTGCAGATTATAAGGGTGCCAAGAAGCTTGCCAAACACTTTGCCATTCTGACAGTAGTTTTGAGTTTTGGTTCTCAGTTCTTGGACTCAGCCTTCCTAGGCTATGCCTTCCTGATTTCTTCTTTAGTTCTTTTCATCGAAAGTGGTCAGGAAATCGATAAATACACAAGTGATCTTCAGTATCATTTCTTAGGAAGCCAAACCATGGTATCTAAGAAAGACGTGGGCTATTTTGAAAAATGGACTGAGCGTTTAGAAAACATACAAAAGAGGTGGGGGAAATGAATAGGAAAAAGAGTTTAGCAGCGGTTTTGTTGCTCTGTACGGTATTTGGTTTTACAGCATGTGGAACCAAGGAACAGACAAAAAACGGTGTGACAACTAAAAAAGTAGATAAACAAGCGGCCACTGATATCTCTAATGTACACTTAAGAGACAAAAAGAGTCTCTATGATAAAGATCATACCAAGGTAACGACCATGTACCTGACTGTACGTCGAGGAGACGCTACAGAAAATCAAAATCACTCATGGTCTGAGGTCAACCAATATTCTGTTGAAGATTATCAGAAGATGGGTGTTAAACGATACCAAGTAGCAGGTCTTCTTCAAGTTGGTAATGAGGACGGTCCTGTGTCTGGTGAGTTGGGTTATGACCAGGACGTGCCAAACGCCAGTGTTCAGATTCGTGGGGAAAGTTCAAGTAAGAACGCCCAAAAGAACTATAAAATCAAGATTAAAAAGAACAAGGGCGAGTGGAACGGCCAACGTACCATTAACCTTAACAAACACCAGACTGAAGCCCTTCGCTTTAGAAATAAGTTGTCCTATGACCTAATGGAAGAAATTCCTCAACTCATGGGTGCTAGAACGAGTTTTGTCCACCTCTACGTTAAGGATGAAACCTCTGACAATCCATCAGGTAAATTTGAGGATTATGGTCTCTACACGCAAGTCGAACAGATTAATAAAAACTATCTGAAAGATCATGGTCTGGATGAAAATGCCAACCTTTATAAACCAAACTTCTTCGAATTCTTCCGCTATGAAGATACGATTGTTAAAGAAGAAGATCCTAAATTCGACAAGGATAAATTCGAGAAACTTTTGGAAATCAAAGGTAGCCATGATCACACCAAACTTATTGATTTTCTCACCAAGCTCAACGATCCATCGGTGAAGGTTGAAACTATCATGGACAAGTATGTAGATCCTGAGAATATCCAATATTGGATGGCCTTCCAGATGTTACTTGGTAACGATGATACACAGAGTCGTAACATGTATCTCTATAGCCCACAAAACTCAACCAAATGGTACATCATTCCTTGGGATAACGATAGTATCTTGATGAAGAATGAACGTCGTTTGGTAAGTAAGGACAGCGACCAAGCCAATAGCTGGGAAGTCGGTGTCAGCAACTATTGGGGGAACCAACTTTTCCAACGCTTGCTCAAATCAAAAGAGTTCCGCAAGGGACTAGATGAGAAGATGGATGAGCTACGTAAGACGATTACTGGTGATAAGATTACTTCTATGAGTAATGAATACGCAGCAGTCATTAGACCTTACCTAGCTAAGATGCCTGACCAAATGCATGCTAAGACAACTCCTGACAATTACGACAAGATTTTGGCAGATTTGCCAAATGAGTTGGAGAACAACTACAAGATTTATAAAACAAGTCTTGAAAAACCACAACCATTCTTTATCAATAAGCCGGAAGTGGCCAATAACAAATTGAAATTAAGTTGGGGTGCCTCTTACGATTTCAATAACAGCAAGTTGACTTACACTGTAGAATTAGCTAAAGACTATGAATTTAAAGACAAGGTCTTTGAAAAATCTGGTCTTAAAACTCTTAGTGCTGAAACAGATACCTTGCCTAAGGGACACTACTTCGTACGTGTGACTGCAACTAATGAGGCTGGACAATCACAACGTGCCTTTGACTACTATGTCAATAGTGATAACTCTAAACAATTTGGTATCATGAGCTTCTTTGTCCTCGAAGATGGAAAAATTGGGGTAGATGGTTATGAAGACTAAAGAGAAGCCCTTTCGCCATGAGTTGAAATACGTCATTGGTGAACCAGAAAAGGCCCTGTTGACTGAGCGTTTCAAACATTTGATTCAGTTGGATAAGCATGCGACAAATGGTGGTTATACCATTCGAAGTCTTTACTTTGACGACTATTGGAATAGTGCCTATGCTGAAAAAGATGCAGGTATTCTGGTTCGTAAAAAATATCGGATTCGTATCTACAATTTCGGGACCAATAGCATCAAGCTAGAGCGTAAGAAAAAGGTAGATACCTACATTCTGAAAGAGGATGCACCACTAACTGTCGAAGAAGTTTATAAAATCATTGATGGGGATTATGACTTTCTCTTGAAAAGTCCCTATCCTCTCTGTCAGGAATTTTACTATGAATGTGTTAGTAACATGATGCGTCCCCGGACCATCGTTGATTATGAACGAGAGCCGTGGGTTTATGACTTTGGAACAGTTCGCTTAACCTTTGACCAAAATGTCAGAGTAGCGGTTGGAAGTTTTGATATTTTTGATCCGGACTTACCAACAATTCCAGTCATTGATCCGGAAAAGATGGTTTTTGAAGTTAAATATACAGAGTATCTGCCAAAGATTGTCCAAAGTGTCTTACCAGGGAAAGCAGACATGATGGCTGTCTCTAAGTACGTATTGGCTTATGAAAAATCTCAGTATCTAAATGGTTTTGAATACTGGGAAGATGGGAATATATAAATAGGAAAAGTGCTAAGTTTGGAAGAACTTAGTATAAGAAGGGGAATTTATGAGTGTTCAAGACTTTATAAAAAAATCTATTTTGCAGTCTGATAACTATGCGACGCAGTCACCGTTTCGTATTGTTATCGTCTTGCTACTTGCCTTGTTGATTGGAGCCTTTATCTATAAGGTTTACCAGCATTTCTTTACAGGCGTTATTTATTCACGCAGTTTTGCCATGACTTTGGTCGGTATGACCTTGCTTACGTCAATGGTAACACTGGCAATCAGTTCAAACATCGTTATCTCACTTGGTATGGTCGGTGCCCTCTCTATCGTCCGTTACCGTACTGCAGTTAAGGATCCTATGGACTTGCTCTATCTTTTCTGGGCAATTACCTCAGGGATTACGGTAGGGGCAGGTATGTATGTCCTAGCCGTTGTAACGTCTATCGTTATCCTACTGATGCTTATTGTCTTTAGCCGCTTGCAAGAGACTGGTAAGGTTTATATCGCTGTGGTTCACTTTGATGGTGAGCATACAGGTGACAAAGTTATTCAAGAACTTGGTCGCATCAAGCACTTTATCAAGTCTGAAACTATGCGAAAAGACAGTGTTGAGATGGCTATTGAAGTCTTTGTGAAAAATAACGACCTTACCTTCGTTGAAAACATTAAATCTATCGAAGGTGTCAAAGACCTTACACTGATCCAATACAACGGCGAATACCATGGCTAGAAGACGTGAGAAGAAAAGTCGGAGTAGTCGAAAGAAGAAACTTTGGCTCGTCATCTGTCTAATCATTATTACGAGTGGTCTTTATGCCATTTTTGTGTATTTGAATACCAGAAATACAGGTACCAAGTTTGAATATACGCTTTCAGACAAGAGTTTTGGGAATCCGCTCATGGGTTATGTCCCTTCAGCTGAAGAAAAAACAGTTTCTGAAGACGTTCACCTTGTCTATGTTGATATTACATGGAAAGAATTGGAACCTAAAAAGGGCCACTATAACTGGGAAACAATTGAAGAAAGTAACCAGTTTAAACGATGGAAGAAAGAAGGCAAGCAGGTCGTCCTACGTTTCTTGCTAGATTACCCTGGCAAATCAAGTCATAAGGATATCCCTAACTGGTTGGGAAATGAAATTTCTGACCTTGGGGATGCTTATAGCACATCCTACGGTAAGGGATTTTCACCAAATTACCAAAATAAACTGCTTAGAAAATACTATAAAGAAGCTGTTACTGCTATGGGACAGCGTTGGGGCAATGATGATTTTATCGCCTACATCGAACTTGGTGGCTTAGGACACTGGGGTGAGTGGCATGTTCACTCAGATGCTGGTATTCGCCAATTGCCACGCAAAGAAGTTCGTAAGGACTATATTGCACCGTTTCAACCAGCCTTTCCTAAAGCGAAGATTCTTATGAGAAGACCTTTTGATACAGGTTTGGAAGGTGATTTTGGAATCTACAATGATGTCTTTGGAGACAAATCAGCAACTAAAACCTGGTTAAATTGGATTCAAAATGGTGGCTCATACGATCAAACTCAAGAGCAAGCAGCCTTGAAAGCCATGCCTAATGCTTGGGAAAAGGCTCCTATCGGTGGTGAATTGACAAGTTCACAGTCTATGTCTACCTTACTTGGTAATAGCTTAGACGAGCTTACTGAAGAAGCTAAGGCAGCTCATTTGACCTTCTTGGGTCCAAAGGTTGCCGAAGATATTGGTGACGGGCAAGCTGCTTATAAGGAGCTCTTGAAAAACATGGGCTACCGCCTCTGGGTATCAGGTTTGACAATCTCCAAAGGAGAGAGCAAGGTGGAGATTACCCTTAATTTGGAAAATTCTGGGGTTGCCCCTTTATATGGGGATTGGCCTGTGGTATTATACTTGTGTAATGCTAATGGCAAGGTTCTTCAAGCCCAACAACTTGAGTGTCGTTTGTCTGAATTGCTTCCAGATCAAACAAATGAACTTAAGGCAAGTTTCGCCTATTCCAAAGATCAGAACTATCAAGTGAAGATAGGAATTCTATCTCCAATGACACAAGAGCCTTCGGTTCATTTTGCCATGAAAGGTTTTGAAGGAGAAGTCATGCCTAAATTAGCAACGATTCAAAAGGATCAAAAAAGCACTGGCAAGTAAGAAAGGAAAAATAAATGTCTATTTTAATTACAGGAGGAGCTGGCTATATCGGTAGCCACACAACCGTTGAACTCCTTAATGCAGGTTTCGATGTAGTCTTAGTTGACGACTTTTCAAATAGTTCGCCAGCGGTACTTGAACGTTTGGAAAAGATTACAGGAAAAAAATTTCCATTTTATCAAGGATCAATTTTAGATACTGATTTTTTGGATAAGGTTTTCACAAATGAAGATATTGAGCTAGTTATTCACTTTGCGGCCTTCAAGGCAGTAGGTGAATCTGTTCAAAAACCTTTGAAATATTATAAAAACAACATCAGTGGTACCATTACACTCCTTGAAAAAATGAAGGAATATGATATTAAAAACATCGTCTTCAGTTCAAGTGCAACTGTTTACGGTACCAATAATCCTTCTCCAATGACCGAAGATATGCCAACATCAGCGATTAACCCATACGGTTATACTAAGTTGATGATGGAACAAATTCTTACAGATGTAGCTGCATCAGATCCTTCATGGTCTGTCACAAATCTTCGTTATTTCAATCCTATCGGTGCTCATGAAAGTGGTTTGATTGGGGAATTGCCAAACGGTATTCCAAACAACTTGATGCCATATATTACACAGGTAGCTATTGGTAAACTTCCTGAGCTTAACGTCTTTGGGGATGACTATCCAACTCCAGATGGTACAGGTGTGCGTGACTACATTCACGTCCTTGACTTGGCCTCAGGTCACTTGGCTGCTGTCAAATATAATTTGAGTCATAAAGGTGCTGAGATTTTCAACTTGGGTACTGGACATGGTTATAGCGTATTGGATCTCGTTAAGACTTTCGAAGCTGAAAACAAGGTTGCTATTCCATACCGTATTCAAGGACGTCGTGCTGGTGATATTGCTACTTGCTATGCCTCTCCTGAAAAGGCCAAAGAAGTTCTTGGCTGGGAAGCTAAGAAGACCTTGAAAGAAATGGTTAGAGATTCTTGGCGTTGGCAAACGACTAACCCTAACGGTTATGAAGACTAAGTTGCATAACTCAAATTATAAGTCCCTAGAGAGTGTAAGCTAAGCACTAGATTATTTTAAAGTATCCCTAATCTAGTAGCTTCAAAAATAAAGAGAAGAGGAGTGGAAGCAGTCACTAAATGATTACAGATTTAGAACTGTCTCACCCTCTTTTTATGTTTTAGCTTAGCTTTCTATGGTATAATGGAGTCATGACTATTATTAATCAATTCGTCACTTTGGCGAGTCACCTTGTATTTATAGGATTGAGCTACCATATGCTGATTAGCCTCTTTGATTGGGCAAAAATCATCAAAAATCCGATTGAAAATACTGGTAAATTGAAACTCTTTTTGCTCTTTATTAGTATTGCCTTAGGCTATCTTATCAGTTCCTTTATTCTGTCGGTTTTAGCTTTTGGACAGAATATGGCTAGCTCAATTTCTTAAATTAGTGATTTTAAAAGACTTTTGATATAATACAAAAAGATGAAAATGACCCTTGAAAGGAATCCTTATGGATAAAATTATTGTGCAGGGTGGCAACACTCGATTAAGTGGTGAGGTTGTCATTGAAGGTGCGAAAAACGCTGTCCTCCCCTTGTTGGCAGCGACTATCTTGGCCTCGGAAGGTCAAACAACCTTAACTAATGTTCCAATCTTGTCAGATGTTTACACGATGAATAATGTTGTTCGTGGTTTAGATATTGCTGTAGACTTTGACGAGGAAAACAATACCGTTGTCGTTGATGCTAGTGGAGAAATTCTTGATCAGGCGCCATATGAGTATGTGAGCAAGATGCGTGCGTCTATCGTAGTACTTGGACCAATTCTTGCCCGCAATGGCGACGCGAAGGTTTCAATGCCTGGTGGTTGTACGATTGGTAGCCGTCCGATTGACCTCCACCTCAAAGGTTTAGAAGCAATGGGTGCTAAAATTACCCAAGTTGGCGGTGACATCACTGCGACAGCAGAAAAACTAAAAGGTGCAACTATTTATATGGACTTTCCATCTGTCGGTGCCACTCAAAACCTTATGATGGCAGCGACTTTGGCTGATGGAGTTACAACCATTGAAAATGCTGCGCGTGAACCAGAAATCGTTGACTTGGCCCTTCTTCTTAACGAGATGGGAGCAGATGTCAAAGGTGCTGGAACTGAAACACTCGTGATTAAAGGTGTTAAAGCTCTCCATGGTACTAAACATGCGGTTGTTCAGGACCGTATTGAAGCAGGTACCTTTATGGTAGCAGCAGCCATGACTTCTGGTGATGTCCTTATCAAAGATGCTATTTGGGAACATAACCGTCCTTTGATTTCAAAATTATTGGAAATGGGTGTCTATGTTAAGGAAGAAGACGGCGGTATTCGTGTTAAATCTGATGTTTCACAATTGAAACCAGTAACCGTTAAAACTCTACCTCACCCAGGTTTCCCAACTGACATGCAAGCTCAATTTACAGCACTTATGGCAGTGGTAAACGGGGAATCAACCATGATTGAGACAGTTTTTGAGAATCGCTTCCAACACTTAGAAGAAATGCGTCGTATGGGACTTCATTCAGAAATCCTTCGTGACACGGCTATGATTCACGGTGGTTTGCCACTTCAAGGTGCTCAAGTTATGTCTACTGACCTTCGAGCTTCGGCAGCACTAATTCTTACAGGGATGGTGGCTGAAGGAACAACTACTGTTGGTAAATTGACACACTTGGATCGTGGTTACTATCAATTCCATGAGAAACTAGCTAAACTAGGAGCAAATATTTCACGTGTAAGTGAGGCTTAGTATGGAAACTGGTAAAGGCTATGTTTTTCGTCAATTATTACTTGTTTTGAGTGTGTGTGTGATTGGCCTTGCTTTTCTAGCAATCGGATTGATGATTGGCTATGCTGTTTTAGGAGAGGGCAAGGATCCTATAAGCATCTTAAAACCAGAAACCTGGCAGGCAATTGTTGCTAAATTTACAGGAAAATAAAAGGGAGTGGGAAGTAATCCCGCTCCTTTAGTCATGACATTCATATAAAAGAAAGAGAACAATGGCAAAAAGAAAGACATCTTTAACAAATAAACAGAAACGTCAGCTAGTCTCGTTACTAATAGCGGTCTTGATTGCAGTTTTAGGTTACATTGGGACGAGCAATAAGCTATCGCCTAATAATCCAATCAAGCAGGTAGCTAGTCTAGTCTCGGGAAAATCCAATAACTCCGTCAAATCAAACGGTTCAACAAATGGAAAGGCTACGCCACAAGAACAGCTTGCTGAGTCAGTGATGACTAGCTCCGTCAAGAGTCAACTAGGAAACTCCTTAGAATGGAATGGGGCAGGGGCTTATATTGTTAATGGTAATAAGACTAATCTAAATGCTAAGGTTTCTAGCCAACCCTATGCCAATAACCAAGTCAAAACGGTTCAAGGACAAACGGTTCCTACAGTTGCGAATGCCTTATTAAGTAAAGCAACCAGACAGTACAAAAATCGTCAAGAAACAGGGAATGGCTCAACCTCTTGGACACCTGCGGGATGGCATCAAGTTCACAATCTTTCAGGAGAGTATAGCCATGCCGTAGATAGAGGTCATTTGTTGGGCTATGCACTTGTAGGTGGTCTCAAAGGATTTGATGCCTCGACTTCAAATCCAAAAAATATTGCCGTTCAAACTGCTTGGGCTAACCAAGCTAATAGCGAAAGTTCTACGGGACAAAACTATTATGAAAGCCTGGTACGAAAAGCTCAGGATAAAAACAAACGTGTCCGTTATCGCGTTACCCTTATTTATGAAGGGGATAACCTCATTCCATCAGGATCACATCTTGAAGCCAAGTCAGCTGATGGCTCACTTGAGTTCAATGTCTTTGTTCCAAATGTACAAGAAGGGATTACCCTAGATTATTATTCAGGAAAAGTAACGGTGAATTAAAGCAACGAACGACTCTGATTGGAGTCGTTTTTAGTATCCAGAAAACAAAAACCCACCTGCAGGTGAGTTTTTGTTTGTTTTATTCACTAGCTTGCTCCCATTGTTTAGAGAGGTAGCGAGAGTAGCTAGAGATGGCAAAGTTGACCACGAAATAGGCTAAAGCCACGATACCGTATAAGGTAAAGATTTGACTAGGTTCGTAGTAACCACCCATCAAAATCTGACTCTTACCAAACAATTCTTGTAAGGCAATAACAGAGTAAAGGAAAGAAGTATCCTTGATAACCGTTACGAATTGAGAAATGATAGATGGTAACATCTTACGAATAGCTTGTGGGAAGATGATGTAAATAAAGATTTGTCTGTTGTTAAACCCTTGAGACAAGCCGGCTTCCGTTTGGCCATGGTCGATAGAGTTCAGTCCCCCACGAATGATTTCCGCCAAGGCCGCTGAAGTGAAGACCGTGAAAGAGGTAATTCCTGCCGCTGTAGACTTAAGCTGGAAGACCAAGAAGATAATGAAAATCCAAAGCAAGTTAGGAACGTTACGAACGAACTCAACGTAGATAGAAGCCATCCAACGAAGAATAGGATTCTTTCCGTTACGCATAACCGCCAGAATAGTTCCGAACAAGGTAGACAGCACAATGATGAAGAAAGACAAGTAAAGGGTCGTCCACATCCCTTGTGCCAAGAATTTAAGGTTAGTAGCTGATAAAACTTCTGACATAGTGGACCTCCTTAGTAAGCTTTCTTATTCTCTTCTTCTTTACGACGTGCCCAAGTAGCTAGAGGGAAACACATGATAAAGTAGAGGAAGGCAGCCCCAGCGAAGGCCGGTACATAGTTAGTGGTATCATAAGCCCAAGCCTTAGCAGTGAACATGATATCAGCCCCAGAAATAATGGCAACTGTAGAAGTATTCTTAATCAAGTTAACCACTTGGTTGGTCAATGGCGGCAAGATAGTACGGACTGCTTGAGGCAAGATGATGATACGCATGGTATCAGCGTAGGTGAATCCTTGAGACAAGGCCGCTTCGGTTTGACCTTTAGGAACCGCCTCAATACCTGTACGAATAATCTCAGAGATATAGGCTCCTGTGTAGACCCCCACACAAAGGATGGCTGTCAATGAAATTGGGATCATGACATGACCATCAGTTAAGATTGAAATCCCATAGAAGACGACCACGAATTGGACAAGCAAGGGTGTATTCTGGAAGATTTCGACATAAACACGTGAGATGCCACGAAGAACCTTGTTGTGAGTCGAACTCATAGCCCCAAAGATAAGCCCAAGAAGAAGGGCAACAATCAAGGCACCAATTGAAATACCGAGGGTATAGAAGAAACCTTTGGCAAACTGACCAAAGTTAGCGAAGAAAGCAGCCCAACGTTCAAGAGCGAAAGGACTAGCCGTTTCAGTTAAAAGATACATAAATTCAGGACTCCTTTCTATTTATCTTCAGCCTTAGCTGGTTTCAAGTGATACTTATCGTAGAGTTTTTGAAGGCTACCATCTTTTTGCCATTTAGCAATCAAATCGTTGGTATAATCAATCAACTCTTGGTTAGACTTGCTTGAAGCAATACCGTACTCTTGTGTTTTGAAACCTTCTTTTAAGGTTTTAGTTTTCTTACTTTCATATCCAGAGAGGATAGATTTATCAACTGAGAAAGCATCTACACGGTGAGCGTAAAGAGAAACAGCCAATTCTGGGAAAGATCCGAGTTGAACATAGTTGAACTTAAGGTTATTAGCTGAAGCGTACTCTTGCAACGCAGCCTTAGTTGACGCCCCTTGAGAAACACCGATAGTCTTACCATTCAAATCTGAGATTTTGTTAATACCTGAATCCTTAAGAACCAAGAAACCGATTTGGTCATAGTAGTAAGGAGTTGAGATAGCGTAAGAAGCCTTACGTTCATCATTAATGGTATAGGTAGCGATAAGCAAGTCGATAGTACCGTTATCCATAAGTGGTTCACGAGTTTGCGTCGTTACTGGGATATAATTCACTTTAACTTTTAACTCATCAGCAATCTTCTTGGCAAGATCAACTTCCATACCTTCGTAGGTATTAGTCTTAGCAGAATAGTAACCAAAGTTAGGAACGTCTTGCTTCACACCGACATTGAGTGTCCCTCGCTTAACAATCTTTTGGACTGCTTTACTATCAAGAAGCTTACTAGTGTCTTCCGCCTTAGTCTTGTGACTCGTGATAAGAAAAATAGTGAGAATTGCCAAGCTTGCAACGGTTAGGTAACGTAAGATTTTTTTGAAAATCATAGGCAACCTCCTTAGGCATCCACTTGGACATTATCAGAGTTGTGATCGATAATCTTAGAAAGGAATTGAACCGCACGAGGTTCAGTTGGATTGTCAAAGAAACCATCCACATCCGTAGTGTC
>NZ_JACLQJ010000017.1:0-56222 GCF_016648665.1 Streptococcus sp. 23.2 | reverse complement strand
ACGAGATATCGTAGCGTCTCGTGTTCTCGGAGATGTGTAGAAGATACAGCAAATATACCTACTTTTATTTAATGCTATTTTGATTTCCAATAACTTGATTATTTTCGTTTCCATTAACATACATTCTATTTTCTATTTGGTTATTTTTAATAACCTTAATTTCATTATAATTTTTTATAGAAATAATAGTTGAAATTATTGCAAAAATTGAAGCAATAATACCTAAAATTGTGTTGATTGTTTCCATAATATTTCCTCCTCCTACCTCCCCACTCTCAATGGTTCAATGACCTCTTCGATGAGTTTGGTGTAGGCTTCTTTGATGTGTTTTTTGTAGCTGAGCGGGTTGAGGGCATCAGCTGTTTCTGCTTTGTAGTCTTTGTAGCGTTGGCTCTTGGTGAGCTGGCTTTCTCCAGATTGCTTCTTAGCACCCTTGCGATAGTGTTGGACATAGTAACGAAGTTCATCGAGTCCGACATACCATTTTCTAGCAAAGCGTTTGAGATGGTCGTCAATAATGGCTTCAATCATAGTGTCTAAGACACCAGTGATAGATTGTCCTTGGTAATCTTTAGGATTGGCTTGGACTTCTTTCCACAGGTTTTGGATGATTTCGGCTAGTTTAGGATTGGTGCGTTCCAGGCTCTGGATGTAGTTATCAACCGTTTCGATATCCCTGTCACTGAGGGCCTGTGGACTATCCTCTTCCTGCTGAATCATACTTTGAATCAGTGTCAGGATGTAAGCATAGTTAATCTCATCGACTTGGACGGATTCCAGTTCGTAGTGGATATCAAAGAGATTATCATCACCATCGTCTTCTGCTCTGCTTTTGAGCTCTGCTAGGATATTTTGATAGATTCCTAGATAGGTTTCGAGCTTTTCATCTGATAGTCCTGTTTCCGCATAGATAGCCGCTTCATCGTATTCACTATAGACACGGATAGACGCCAGATACTTGTCAAAAGTTTGATAAGCCTTGGCAATGCGACGGAGTTGTGGGCTAGTGGCCTGCTCAATCGTGATGACATAGTTTTCCACATCTTCCACTTTTACTTGGAAGTCTATCCAGGCTTGGATGAAATTGGCTTTTTCTTCTGCCCAGTCTGGGGCAGTAACATCATTTTCACCACCGTTTGAGTAGAGTCTAAGGGCGTTATCCACAGCCTCTTTAAAGGCTTCTGGTCTTTGGAAGGTGATGATATGGCCATAGCGCTTTTTGCTGTCAAAGATGCGGTTGGTGCGACTAAAGGCTTGAATCAAATCCTGTGGACGCATGGGCTTACGGTCGATAAAGAGAGTTGATAGACAGGGGGCATCAAAACCGGTCAAAAGACGGTCAACGACGATGACCAAATCCAACTGCTCATTGCGAGGAATGTATTTATCTAACTTTCTGGCTAAACGATTATTGATATCCGTGTTAAAGCCACGCAAATCAGCCATAGTAAAATGGGTACCGAACTCCTGATTGTAGTCGTCCATGACCTGTTTCATGTGGTCTTGGTAGTCGATAGACTCTTCTTCATTTTCCGACACTGAGTAAGTGACCGTCATCTTTGGAAAGTCGGGTAGCACGCGCTTAGCTCGCTCTGACACCTTGACACGTTCCTGTCCTGCCTTGATACTCTTGAGCAGATTGTAATAAGCCTGAGCTTGTGGAATGGACTTAACCGTTAAGATAGCCTCGTAGGTCTTGCCCACACCATTTGGAAAGCCCAACTGTTGATAACTTTTGTTTAGGATAGCATCCAAGACTTCTAGCATGTGCTCTTTATCTTCATAAACAGAGTCAGGAAGGTCTTTTTCAGGAATCGGCGAAATAATGGTATTTCGATAATCCACCTTAAAACCAAGAACAGCCCCGTCATGGATGGCTTCTTTGACCGTATACTCGTGTAGGCGTTCCCCATATTGTTGGTGGGTGGTTTGTGCCAAATCGCCTAATTGCTTGCGTTTATTTTCCTTGAAAATCGGTGTGCCTGTAAAGCCATACCAGAGCGAATTGTGGAAAAAGCCCTTGATATCTTTTTGCGTCTGAGGCGTGACCGCACGGTGACATTCATCCACAACGAAAGCTACACGGAGGTCCTTGATTTTTTCCGAATCCTTTTGGTATTTACCTTCCCCAAACTTGCGCATCATGGTTGTGATTTTCTGGATAGTCGTCACAATCACACGCTTATCATTTCCTGCCAAACGCTTGACCAAGTCATGGGTATTGTCCGTTTCATCGATATCGATGACATCATTAGCAGCGTAAGAAAGAAAAGATGATGTCGTCTGCTGGTCAAGATCCCTACGGTCCACGACGAAAATCGTCTTCTGAATGGCTGGAATCTGCAAGAGGTTGCGAGCCACCTTGTAGGAGGTTAGGGTCTTACCAGAACCTGTGGTATGCCAGATATATCCTGATTCCTGTCGGCGAGAGGCATCTTGAACAGACTCGATGGCATGAATTTGATAGGGACGTAAGAGGATGAGGGCTTTTTTACTATCATCAATAACGGAGTACTGCATCACCATCTGATGGGCACGTGGAATAGACAGGACCTCATGGGCAAAGTCCATGAGACTGGTCATGGGTTTATTATCTTTATCCACCCAAGATGTCAAGAATTGTTTATTGAGTTTATCCTCTCGTGCAGCTGCGATATAACGTGTATCCACCTTATTAGTCACAACAAACATCTGAAGGGCAGAATAGATGCCACGTAACTTTCCTTCACGGTCATACTTTTTGATTTGATGAAAGGCATCCAAAAAGGCCACACGAGGACTCTTGAGCTCGATGTGGATAAGAGGAAGGCCATTAATCATCAGAGTTGTATCTAATCGACGGTCCTGATCTTGTGGATAAGCCTTGTCACGTTCTACTTGATTGACTACTTCGTAACTGGATTTTCCAGCAGCAATATTATCACGCCAGATGACAGAAAGTCGGATAGTCCCAAGGCTAGCATCTTCACGCTGTACCTCGACTTTAGCAATACCATTTTCACCCGCCAACCACTTAGCAGCTTCATAATAGTTAATGAAGTCAAGCTGGTTCTTGATTTGGCGCTTCTCCTGCTCAGTCAAGGGATGGTCAGCAAGTAGGGCAACATTATTTTGCGCTAACTTCTCAAAAAAGTTGTCCCATAATTGACCTTCGTTTTTTAAATCTGGGCGATAGGTCCACTGGCTCTCACCAGAGGTTAATTGCTCGATTAATTGACGTTCTATCTCAAGTTCTGGAGTAACAGGTGGCATGACTTATCCTTTCAACACTGTCGTAATCCCTTACATTATAGCATTTTCACGGTTTCTTTCATAGTTTTGGGAAAATTCAAACAAAAAAACACGGCCCGAAGGTCATGTTTTTATCATCTGTTTATCCCCCCTATGAATCGTAAACCCTGTGGCTTGTTGGTTAGCCATGATGGTCATGTCTGAAACCTGGACGCGTCGTGGTTGCTTGGTGACATAGAGGACAGCATCCGCAATATCTTGGGCTTGGAGGGCTTCCAAACCTTGATAGACCTTGGCTGCCTTGTCCTTGTCACCGTGAAAGCGAACTTGTGAAAAGTCGGTCTCAACGATACCGGGCTGAATGGTTGTCACCTTGATATCTGTGGCAATGGTATCAATACGCAAACCATCGCTGAAAGTTTTCACTGCGGCCTTTGTAGCTGAATACACAGCTGCACCTGCATAAGCATAGATGCCTGCTGTAGAGCCCATATTGATGATATGGCCCTCATTGGCAGCTACCATGCTTGGCAAAATCTGACGTGTCACCATCATTAAGCCCTTGACATTGGTGTCGAGCATGGTCAGCAGATCCCACTCTTCATAGTCTTGATAGGCTGTTAGGCCTAGTGCCAGGCCTGCATTATTGACCAAAACATGGACTTGCCCCACACTTTTGAGAATGGCTTGGCAAACATCCTTGACCATGTCCATATCGGTAACATCCAGTGCAAAAGTCCAAACTTTTTGGTCTGGATAGGTTGCTTGGAGCTCTTCTTTCAAGGCTTGAAGACGCTCCACACGGCGACCTGTTAGGATGAGATTTTCTCCCTCTTTAGCAAAGGCACGCGCCGTTGCTTCGCCAATTCCTGATGTTGCTCCTGTAATAAGTACGTTTTTAGGCATGATATCCTCCACTCCTATAGTCCAGCTGCCCCTAATCGTTATTTGTCAATTCACCCAACTTCTTGATAAAATCAGGAAGTTCTAGCTTGGGCAGGCTAGATTTCTTGTCCCCTGACTTCCAAAATATCGAGAGTAATTGGTTGAAACCATCTTGAAGAACCTTTTTTTGTTGGTCAGTAAGGTTGCCAAATTCTTGCAACAACTGACCTATCTTAGGGAGAGTTTTGATACTAATATCGTCTAGACTCTCAATTCCAGAATCAAGAATGGTATCAAAGAATAAATCACAGACCTGCTTGAGTTCTTGATTTGGCAAGGTCTCAATCCACTCTTGGAAGGTTTCTTCCAAACGTTGACTCAACTCTGTTGGCTGGTCCTCATAAACAAAATCATTTGCCACTAAATCAACCTCCCAAGTCAAGGCGTTATGTTGAGCAAATCCAATGCCTTCTGCTGCGACTAGCTGGGCAGGCCTATCCCAATAGAGCATAACCCCCACAACAGAATCTTGAGGTCTAATAACTGTCATCCTGGCTTTCAACTCTTGGTAAGAAGGCTTCTCTAAGAGGGGCTTCATCAAGCCCGGAGAATCAAGAAGCAAGAGCTCTGCTATTTGCTCACGCAAGACAGTCGAACTCTGAACAGCCGAATAGAGGGCAAGATTGCCACCCTTGGAGTGTCCGGAAACAGCGATATGGCCACTGAGGTTTGGCAAGTGCTTCTCCAGAAAGGCCATGGCTGAGCGATGCGCAGGAATTTCCCGACTGTAGGTCAACTGAAAATCCTCCTTCCAACCAATGACGCTATCATCGGTACCACGAAAGACAATCTGCTGGTAGTCCAATTCAGGCAGACTGAAAATCATAGCCGCAAACTGTTTTTCGACTTCCTTGTCCAAGACACTACAGTAGTCACTTAGATTAAGTCCAGCGAAACGCCTAGACCTGACCATGGCTTCAGCCAAATCTACCCGTTCCTTAGTCACCATGAAGCTGTAGTCTAGATTTAAGTCCTTCCCTTCAGCATAGTCATGTAAATTGATGGTTTCCTTCAAATCACTTGCTGAGAGCCATTTTTCATAAGTCAGGTAGCCAATCTCATTGATGCAAACCTTATCCAAGATATTTAGAGGCTCTTGATCAAAGGTAAGTTCCTTTACCTTTTCAAGATAATCGATTAGATTGGACATAGTAATCTCCTTGAAGTCTTTCTTACTTTGATTTTACTAGAATTTTCAAAAAATTGTTAGTGAAAAATGTGATATGATAAGAGAGATTATTTATTAGGAAAAGGAAGCTTATGACTATTTCACGATTTTACCGTATTTTACTAGCTCTTTGTGGACTGGTAGGAGTCTCTATCCAAATCCATGATGATGGTTGGGGCATGCTACTCTATTACACCGTTTTGTCCAATATCCTCGTCTTTTCTAGTTTGATTTTCTTTATCATCTATGACTTCAAAAAAGGAGATGCTACAACTAACACCAAACTCCTCCGCTACAAGGGTGGCGTAACCATGGCCATCCTCATCACTGGAGTCATCTATCATATCCTCTTGGCACCTATTACGGAACCTGAGAAATTCTGGACCCTCCGCAACTTCTTGGTCCACTATATTGTCCCTTGGGGGTTGGTGCTTGATACCCTTATTTTCGATGCTAAGAAAGCCTACCGTCTACGTGAGCCAATTTACTGGTCCGTGGTCCCTCTGTCTTACTTTGCCTTTGCCCTTCTAAATGGCTTGGTGCTAAAACTCCCAATTCCAGGTGCCAAAGATAGCCCCTTCGCCTACTTCTTTATCAATGTTAATAAATTTGGTTGGAACAAGGTCTTGGTAAACGTCCTGGTCATCAGTGCTGGGTATATCGCTGTTGGCTATCTCTTATATCTCTTGAAAAAATTTATCGGTCGTAAACCAGCATAAAATACAAACTGGGCTCCAAAAAGGAACTCAGTTTTTTCTATTGCAACAAGCCCAATTTATCAAAAGCTTTGTACAAGCCATCAGCTTCAACATCGTCTGTGACTAGGTCTGCCATAGCCAAGATTTCTGGACCACCATTTCCCATGGCAACACCAATCTCACAGTATTCCAACATAGGGATATCAATCTTGGCATCACCAAAAGCAATGGTCTCCGAACGCTCAGCCCCCAAATGTTCCAAAAGGACATCGATGGCATTGGCCTTGTTAATATCCTTAACACCTAGATCACCAAACAAGGCTGTTTCACCTCGACCTCCCCAAGTATGGGCTTCAAGCTGTGGAAAAGCTTCTTTTGAATCTAAATGGTCCTGATAGGATTCTAAAACGAAACTGACCTTGTTTAGGTCATCACGGTAGAGTTCTCTACCATACTGAAGGCCATGAAGAAAATCTTCTGGTTCTTTCCCCTCAACAGACGCTACAGATTGCCCCTTTTGAATAGCGTAAGTCTTAAGCGTCTCACGTGCCCGCTCCCGAAAATCAGGACTGGCAAAGAGACCGTTATTACTCTCAAGATAAAAAGCTAGATGACGTTGGGTCAACCAATCCACAATCTTAGCCGCATCTTCCTTAGAAATCAGCTCATGCATGAGGACTTGGCCATGATGCTCTACATAAGAGCCATTACCACCAATCATCCTATCCAAGCCAATTTCCCATAATTCTGGCTGCATTTCTGCCTTACTACGACCAGTACAAACATAGACCAGATTGCCCTTTTCACGGGCCTGACGAATAGCCTTGATTGCTGATTCTGGAATGCGGTTATGATAATCCACCAAGGTCCCATCAACATCTAAAAAAATAAGTTTTGACATGTTTTCACCTCGAGTCTTCTTTTACTTTATTATACCCTGATACTGCTACAGGAGATACTACTATCCTTGGACAAACTGATACTATCCTACGATAGTATTGTCTCCAATCCAATGCATTGCCATTTTGCATGAAAGAAGCTATGATGAAAGTATGAATGATTTAAAAACACTACTGAATCACCTGCCCTATAAATTAGCAGCCTATGATGCCCAAGGAAACTTTCTCTATGACAATGGTGGCGCTGACGGTAGTTTCTTCCCCCGTGAGTCTGAAAATCTGCCTGATTGGATCATGTCTGAAGTGCTAGCCTCTCCTACCAAAGAAAGAAGTTATCAGATTCCAACAGACAGTTTTGATCAAGTCCTCATCCAAACCTACCAAGCTGCTATCGACAACGAAGGAAAGGTACTAGGATTTTGGGAAACCATTTATGATTTGAAGCAACCTCTCAAGACCTATCTGGATAACTCTGCTCAAGCTCTTGTCGCCTGGTCTGATGCCACTAGTGGCGCTAGTTTCAAGGAGGAAACTGACTTTTAAGCTAAATTTCTTGCTTTAATAAATGAAAAATTCACTTAATTCAAGGATAGCTCAAAACACCTTTATTCATAAAATGTGCCTAAGTCAGCACTACAAAGGCTTTTTGGAAATCAGTCACTTTAATATCTCTCACAGAATTTATAAACATTCTATTTTGCATTTTTGCGCTATTTAAGGTAGAATGGGAGTAATGAGAAAAAGAATAAAACCGATCGTTGTTTACGTGGTTCTAGCTCTTTTAGGATTAGCATTAGTTATTGCAAATATTCACAATACGTCCAAACAACAGGCGCATCTTCAAAACGTGAAATCTGCTATTCCTTATGCTACTACACCAAAAACAACAACCAGTAGTACATCTAGCAGTTCCGACGAGGAGCTGATACTCAATCCCATTATCGACCTTTCAGGGTGGCAACTACCTCAGGATATCGATTACGATGTCTTGTCAAATCATATTTCTGGTGCTATCGTCCGCGTCTTCGGTGGATCACTGATTAGTAAGGATAGCAATGCCGCTAGTTCGAATGGGGTCGACAAATCTTTTAAAACACATATTAAAGAACTCAAAAAACGTGACGTTCCAGTTGCCGTCTATTCCTACGCTCAAGGTACTTCTGTCAAGGAGATGAAGGAAGAAGCTCGTATTTTCTACAAAAATGCTTCTCCATACAAACCGACTTATTACTGGATTGACGTCGAAGAGGAAACCATGTCTAACATGGAGCAAGGTGTCCAAGCCTTTCTCGCTGAGCTCAAACGACTTGGAGCTGAAAATGTTGGTCTCTATATTGGTGCTTATTTCATGCTCGAGCAAGAAGTTTCAACTAAAAACTTCGACGCTGTTTGGATTCCAGCCTACGGTACCGATTCTGGTTATTACGAGGCTTTACCAAACACTGAAATCGACTATGACCTTCACCAGTATACGTCTCAAGGAAGCCTTCCAGGTTTCGACAACATCCTAGATCTTAACCAAATCAATCCAGAGAAAAACAAACGTAAAACCTTTGAAAAACTCTTTGGTAAGATTAAGCAAAAACCAACTAAAAATAAGAAGACTACTTCGACAAGTTCATCTAGTAGTCAGTAAAAACCAGTGTCTAAGGCACTGGTTTTCTTCTTGTCAAATTGGTTTAGGCGTGTTCGGACGAATGTGTTATAATGGATGGTAGAAATGTATAACTTTAAAAGGAGATATGACAATGGCTAAGAAAGGCAAAGTCAAGAAAACCTTGGTTGACCAAATTCTTGATAAAGCTAAAATTGACCATGATAGCTTATCCTTCAATGGTTTAGAAGGAGAGCTTCCAGAAGATGTGGCACGTGAGAGCATTTATAAAACCCTCGCCCTTAAGGGAGATAAGACAGGACCAGTCATCGGCATCGTCCCTATCACCGAGCACCTGTCTGAAAAGAAATTAGCTAAAATTTCAGGGAACAAGAAAGTTCAAATGATTCCACAAAAGGATCTCCAAAAAACGACTGGCTATGTTCACGGAGCCAACAACCCAGTGGGAATTCGCCAAAAACACAATTTCCCTATTTACATCGATCAGTCTGCCCAAGAAGCTGGTTTCCTTATTGTCTCAGCGGGGGAAATTGGGCGTTCTATCCGTATCAATAGTCAAGATCTTGCTGATTTTGTTAATGCTGAATTTGCTGATATTAAGGAGTAATCATGAAACTGTATTTTGTACGTCACGGTAAAACCGAGTGGAACTTGGAAGGCCGACTTCAAGGCGCAAAGGGAGACTCGCCTTTGCTTAAAGAATCTATCGAACAAGTACGTGAGTTAGGTCACTATCTCAGTGACACACATTTTGACTTGATCTTCTCAAGTGACCTACCACGTGCTAAAAAAACCACTGAACTCATCATGGAGTCTCAAAAGCCTAAAGCTAAAGTTACCTACACTAAAGCTCTGCGTGAATGGCAACTTGGTAAACTGGAAGGGCAAAAAATTGCACTCGTTCAGGCCATCTATCCAAAAGAAATGGATGCTTTCCGTCATAACCTAGCCAACTTCCGTGCTAATGACTTCCAAGCTGAGTCTGTCTACCAGACAACCAAACGTGTGGCCGAATTTATTAAAACACTTAAAGATAGTGATGCTAAAAATGTCCTCATCGTCGGTCACGGAGCTAACTTAACGGCTTCTATCCGTACACTCCTTGGTTTTGAACCTGGTCTTCTTCGTAAGGCAGGAGGTCTTGACAATGCTTCTGTCACTATTCTCGAAACCAATGATTTCGAGCACTTCACTCTTAAATGTTGGAATGATACATCTTATATGGATGAACAAAACAAGATCAGCTAAATCATCGACTGACTTCATAAGACAAGCGATCCTGAACAAGGGTCGCTTTTTTGCACTCAAAAAGCCCTTAAAGCCTACTACTTCAAGAGCTTCACTTCCATTATTTCCAACTCGGTTCATCTGGCAAACGATTTAATTCGACACCAAAGTCTCGAGCCAAGTCTTCTAGTTCATTTTCAAAATCGTCTAGTTCCTGTGAGACAAGATCATACTGTCCTTCAGACAATAAACGCTTAAAACGAAGACCACGACTCAAGATAAATTCCACGTCTATTTTGGCAGTTCTATGGACATGTTCCCAATAGTTGTTAGCAAACCCTCTTTGCTTTTCCTCAGCATTAAGGTGGTCTACTAATGCATAATAGGAATCCCAAGCAACGCCCTTCATCTGCTCTGCATCTCTAATACCTTCGAAGAGATCGTCACGTTTGGCTTCGAGTGCTTCTACCTCTTTTCTCAAAGCATCACGTTCAGCACTTAGTGCTTCAATATCATGTTTCAAGTTGTTGATTTCTACCATTTTAAAACTCCTTATCTCACGTTCTAGACAATAAAACGGCCATACGAGGCCGCTCTATTATCTTCCATATTTCATACGAAGGATTTTTTCCTGGTTCGCATTCAAACGAAGAAGGATAACCACTTTATCAATACTCATATTGCTCTCAAGAAGACGTTCAGCCGCCATCATAAGACCATTATTGATACCTAGTTGAAGTACTGGATTTTCATTATCATTGATATCAAAGATATATTTGTTATTTGGAAGATCGAAAAGAACTTTTACCGCTCCAAAGAGTTGCTCAAAATTGTCGATTTCCAAGTCGAAGACTGGCTTAGTACCTGGTTTGAGGCTACGTCCACGGTGGTTAAACCACATAGAATGCCAGCCACCATTGAAGGCACCCATGACATCATTGTCATAAGAATCTCCAACGTAGAGCGTCGTCGATGGATTCATATCAAATTGCTCAGCTGCGAGGTTGAAGATTTCCTTCTCAGGCTTTTGGAAACCTGTCGCCTGACTGACGATGACACGCTTAGGGTCCACATAATCATAAAGCCCCAATTTCTTGACTTTCTTAAGTTGGTGCTCTGTTGGTCCATTGGTAATAATACCCATAGGAACATTTTTTTCCTTGAGGAAATCAAGGGTCATGCGCATCTCATCAAGCATGGTGATATTCTCCAACTCATGCTCGTAAACCTCTTGGAAATGGTTACCTGTTTCTTCATCAATTTCACGGTAGCCAAACTCCAAAAGGGTCTCTTTACAGCGCCAAAAACGGAAATACTCAGTTGTCCACTCACCGGCCATTACACGTGGAAAACCAACGTCAGAATAGTGGCGGAAACGAATGTAGGCTTGATTCATGTGGCTCATATCAAAGTCAGGGAAACATTTTTCCATGGCAATACGATAAGGTGCCTGTTGGTCATAAATAGTATCGTCAACGTCAAAAACAATAGAAGTAATCATCTGTCCGTTCTTTCTTATATCATTCTCTTGTCAGAGACTTAAATAAATTAGGAAACTAACAACTAAACTACTACATGAGTCAGCTCTTAATTTAATCTTCAGTCTTGCAAAAGTAAGCTTTAAGTCAACTGTCTTGGGGCAATCTTACTCGTCTGTTTTTTTCAGAATGCAATTGCCCAAACAGTCTTATTATACCGTTTTTGCCCTTTCTTTTCAATTTTCGACCCCACTTAAGGAAAGATTATTCGTGTTTTGAAGATAGAAAAAGGTTTGGAACAATTTGTCCCAAACCTAAAGCATCTTGTCATATTCAGATACTTATTTAATTTCTTTGAAGGTCATTTTTTGTTTGACTTCACCCTGACCACCTTTGGCAATCTGGTAATAGAAATCTTTTGATGTGAAGTGGTCGCCATAAGCAAAGACCTTGTTGTACTGCCATTGTGACAATTGATCATCCTCTTTTTTACCAAGAGTCAAAGTAGTTTTTGTCACACTGTATTCCCACTTAGCTGTTTGGTCATTATAGGCCTTGTCAAAATCAGTCTGGCTCTTAGCAGCATTAACCACTGTCGTACGGTCCTGACTCACAAGCGCCTTGTTCCCACCTTCTTGGAAGGCTACATACATGACACGATTATTGACCTCACCGTTTAGAGTACTTGAGTATTGGTAAACCTTACCAGGTACAACACTATCTAAATGGTGCGTTCCCCAGTAATAGAAAGCACCAAATCCAGCTCCCGTAACCAAGAGACAAGCAAGAACAACACTAATAATGATATTTCTCTTTGACATGTCTTGCCCCTCTCTATTCGTCACCAGTTAGGTCAGAGAAAGTTGCCTCTGAATCTGTTTCAGTGTGGCTTGAAGAACTTGATGATGAACGTTCAACACTTGATGAGCTTGAACTCATGCGTGTTTCTGTTTGAGAATCATCACTTGATGACGCCTTAGATTCTGAAGATTTTTCAGTACTTGATGATGAACTTTCTTTTTCTTTGTAAACATCAACGTTGAAAGCCCACTTATCACCCTTATAACTTACCTGAATTTGAGCATATTTTGACTTGATAAGATCTGAGATCTTACTATCCCTGTTAAGAGCGTCATAAATCTTTTCAGCGAGGGCTTTAGCATTGGCTTCAGTTTTAGCACCATCTTTAGGTCCGTTTTCAATGTCTTTAGCCTTTGGCGTTTCACCTTGAAGGTAGAGAGCTGTGCTTTCAGTGTCCTTCTTAGCTGTAGCATTTACACCAGTCTTATCATCTGCATGTGAGAAGAAAGTCCATGCAGGACTACCTGAGTGGTTTTGTTGATAGACTTGTTTGAATTCACTTTGAACCTTGTCTTGGAAAGCATCATCAGTCAGTTCTTTTTCCTTAGAACTTTCTGTGCTTGCTTTACTTTCACTACTGCTTGCTGTTGAGCTTGATGAAGCATCTTTAGATTCTGATGATGTTGAAGATGATTCCTTGCCATCTTTAGAATCTTTAGTGTCTTTGTCTTTGTCGTTGTTAGTCGTATTATTTGAGAATGAAACGCTATTGTCAGAATTATCTGGAGCGTAAATCACTGTATTCTTAGAATGGTCATCAGAGACAAAAGTGCTGTTATTGATAATTACTCGGTTGTTATCACCGTAGTAGTTGTTGATAACAATCTTAGAATGTGCACAACGGTAACCATTACCAGTCACATGGTAACCTGCTGGGACATCACCATCACGTTTCAAGATGAGGACATCACCTGCGAAGATAAGATCAATATTCTGAATATTGTTATCGTAGGCTAATTTTTCAATAGAAATTCCAGTTGCTTGAGAGATTCCCCACAAGGTATCTCCCCATTGAATCACGTATTGTTGGCCATCTAACTGCTGTGGATTGATGTTCTGAGTTGTCAAATTATTTGTAATTTGTTCAGGTGTGCTGGCAATCCAGTTTGTAATATCAGCAGCGTGAGCACTTGTTTGATTTTGATAAAAGCTATCTGCTAACACAGATACCGTAGGCATCCCAATGGGTGCTAGTAAAGCGCCAAGCATCACGGCTTTACTAACATAATTTTTCTTTTTCATCGCATTTCCTCCTTATATCATACGAAACTTACTTTGCTATTGTACACCCTTTTTATTATATTTGTCAATAAATTCTATAACTTTCTAATCAAAGGTTAATGCTAGTTAGCGATTTGTCCTAAAAATAGACAAATCCTAGCTTTATTTATCTGACATTTAATCATTTGTCCTATCTTTAGAAGATGATTTATGATACAATAATTACGACTATTTTATGGAGGACTAACATGTCAAATCAACACATGGAAGAATTGAACGATCAACAGATTGTCCGTCGTGAAAAAATGACGGCCTTGGCTGAACAAGGAATCGATCCTTTTGGTAAGCGATTCGAACGCACAGCTACATCTGGTCAATTAAAAGAAAAATACGCTGACAAAACAAAAGAAGAATTGCACGAAATCAACGAAACTGCTACTATCGCAGGTCGTTTGATGACTAAACGTGGTAAAGGTAAAGTTGGCTTCGCCCACATCCAAGACCGCGATGGTCAAATCCAAATCTACGTGCGTAAAGATGCTGTCGGTGAAGAAAACTACGAAATCTTCAAGAAAGCTGACCTTGGTGACTTCCTCGGTATCGAAGGTGAAGTTATGCGTACAGATATGGGAGAACTTTCTATTAAAGCTACTCATATCACACACTTGTCTAAAGCCCTTCGTCCATTGCCTGAGAAATTCCACGGACTTTCAGACGTTGAAACAATCTACCGTAAACGTTACCTCGATTTGATTTCTAACCGTGAAAGCTTTGACCGCTTTGTCACACGTTCAAAAATCATTTCTGAAATCCGTCGCTACCTCGATGCTCAAGGTTTCCTTGAAGTAGAAACACCTGTCCTTCACAATGAAGCTGGTGGTGCTGCTGCTAAACCTTTCATCACTCACCACAATGCACAAAACATCGACATGGTGCTTCGTATTGCGACTGAGCTCCACCTCAAACGCCTCATCGTTGGTGGTATGGAACGCGTTTATGAAATCGGACGTATCTTCCGTAACGAAGGTATGGATGCTACTCACAACCCTGAGTTCACATCTATTGAAGTTTACCAAGCATACGCTGACTTCCACGATATCATGAACTTGACTGAAGGTATCATCCAACACGCTGCTAAAGCTGTTAAAGGTGACGGACCTATCAACTACCAAGGAACTGAAATCAAGATCAACGAACCATTCAAACGCATCCACATGGTTGACGCTATCAAGGAAATCACTGGCGTTGACTTCTGGCAAGACATGACTTTGGATGAAGCCAAAGCTATCGCTGCTGAAAAGAATGTTCCAGTTGAAAAGCACTACACTGAAGTTGGTCACATCATCAACGCCTTCTTCGAAGAATTCGTTGAAGAAACATTGATTCAACCAACATTCGTTTACGGTCACCCAGTTGCTGTGTCTCCATTGGCTAAGAAAAACCCAGAAGACCCACGCTTCACTGACCGTTTCGAACTCTTCATCATGACTAAAGAGTACGGAAATGCCTTCACCGAATTGAACGACCCAATCGATCAATTGTCACGTTTCGAAGCACAAGCTGCTGCTAAAGAACTCGGTGATGACGAAGCAACAGGCATCGACTACGACTACGTTGAAGCCCTCGAATACGGTATGCCGCCAACAGGTGGACTCGGAATCGGTATCGACCGTCTCTGCATGCTCCTCACTGATACAACAACTATCCGTGATGTCTTGTTGTTCCCAACGATGAAATAATAATCATATCCCATTATTTGAATAATGGGATATTTTTATATGAGGTATAAAGATGTTTAGAAAACTGAAGTCCCTTTTTAAGAAAAAATCAACTGTAATTGAACAGCCTGAGACAAAGAGAGAAGAAAGCCAATTAGACTTTCCCATAGACCGCGCAGATTATTTTTTCGATCATGCACTTGTATTTTATTGTGAAGAAAATGATATACCGTCAGAAAAACTAAGCAAATCAGATATGCTAGAGATTAGCAAAAGAGCTGCCTTTCATCTCAGTGTCTTCGTAGTTTGGCTAGCAAAACATGATTTTCTGAATCCCCAAAGTGATGGATTTAACCTTGAGGATGCACAAAAACTCAAGAATGAAACGATTATGGGTACAGACTATCTCTTTAAACATCTTGATGAAAAACTCTATTCATCTGATATTAGTGACACACTCCTCCCCTTCATCTCTGATTTTTATGAAGATTACATGGATTTCTGTTATACAGTCTTGGTTGATGATGTTGCTAAAACTGAATTTGATTGGAAAATCTATCACTTGGTTGAAGAGGATATCGACGAAATATTCAGTCAATATAAAACTCACATCGGATAATATGAAAAAACGCTTCTCTCATCTCGAGAGAAGCATTTTCTTATTTCCAAAATTTTGCTTTTGATGCTGCGAGACATTGTTTCAATCGCTTTTTCACAGTAGAGGGTCTTGATAATGTTATTCAAAGAATTCTTTAACCTGCTCATACATATATCCAGGACTAAACCACCACGACTGTTTCGTCATGTAATAATCATGAAATTCATTAATTTTATCATCCGGGACATTAATCCATGTACTTTTGTGTGGGAGTCTCATTGCCAACTTTTTATTAGGAATGTAACAGGATTTTTTACTCGATGGTCTAATATGAAAAACAGTACCTTTACCACTTTCAGATGGTAAATTATTTTCAATAATATAACCTTTTTTTAGATTACTACTTTTATAGGAGAGTTCAACCCCCTTCTCAAATATCTGCTTAGCTTTTGTCCATATTTGCCCCACTGTAATCAAATCTTCATCGGGTACATACCAAAACTTAGCACCCTTAAAGATAGTTTCTTCATTTTTCTTCTCAAAAACTACTAACAGGAACTTATAAGTCGATAGATAGTTATATACATCTGATTCTTCCCAATCAACGGCAAGCATTTCATTTGGATCCACATTGTAATTTCCATCTGGTAATTGTAACTTTAATCCTTCTTTCAACTTTGGATAGGTATGTTTTTTTGTAGAATCGTAAGTTACAATTTTTACAGCAATACCTGATTTTTTGAACTCATCGGTTTCTTGGATATCTGATGATATATTCAACATTTTTCTTGCTAGAAGAGCTGAGCTTGATTTATCATTTTTGTCTTTTATAGTTACATCAAATTGAGATGCCAATTCTCTCTTCGTTTTTCCAATAAATGGAGCAAATCTATCAACAATAATTTCTTCAAATGATTTTTCTTTTAATTCATTAATATCTTTAAATATTGTTTCACTAGTTTTATCCCCCATTAACCTTCTAGCAAACTGCGTCATATATGAAGGTTTAAATGTAAATGCCCTTCTGTGTGCTTTAACATCACTAAAAGGCTGGGAAGTCATGTTTCTTTCAGTTTTCGAACCTTTTGTTGTCGCAGCTAAATATTTCGTCAGTTTATCTGATAATTCTTCTGCTTTTCCTTCCTTTATCTTATCTACAATTTTTTCCCAGTCAGACTTAATGATTAATAAATCCTCTTCAGATATATCTTTCATAATATCAAATAAATGTGCATTAACAATACACATATCTGGATAATCAATATTATTTAAGTATTGATAGTATAATAATTCCGTGAGATTTGCCTTTTCGAGAAAAGAAGCATTTTCAAAAGACCTTTTGTATTCATCATTAAAGTCAAAAATATTTAATGTCAGCCTTTCCTTTGCACTCCAACCTTTTTTTGTTTCTATTATAGGAGTTACCTTAATCTCTAAATTTAAATAAGGAATATCTGCCTCTGCCCTTGAATTATTAGGAATATGAAACCAATCACTTTCTATCGCATTACCTAACCAACCTTTATTATTTGGCGATGCATAATATTTTTCAACTGTTTCTTCTGAAACTAGATTACGAATTTTTTGTCCCACTGCTTTTTTTGCATGCTTATGAACTTCTTCTACTGAATTCCATTTTGTCATTTTACGCCCTCTGTATATAAATAGGATATTACCTATATTCTAACAAAATACAATTAAGAATGTTTATTATTAGCAATCTACAGTAAAAATTAAGCAACTTTATATAAATTACATCACTTACATTGTTCTTAATATTTCGATTTTAAAACTTGATCAATTACGAATAATAAGATATAATTAACATACTGAAAAGGAGAATAGAATGAACGTTTTAGAATTATTTGCGGGTGTTGGGGGGTTCCGTATAGGACTCGAAAATGCTCACCCTGATTATTTCGAAACATTATGGAGCAACCAATGGGAACCTTCGAGGAAGTCTCAGGATGCTTTTGAAGTATACAATTATCATTTTCCAGACAGTGAAAATATTAATGTTAGCATCGCTGATATTACGGATGAACAGTTTGCTGAAATGAATGCGGATATGATTGTCGGTGGTTTTCCCTGTCAAGACTACTCTGTGGCTCGTAGCAAAAAGAACGAACAAGGTATTGAAGGACAAAAGGGTGTCCTTTTCTGGGAAATCATTCGAGCGACTAGGATTATTAGACCGAGATTTCTTATTCTAGAAAATGTTGACAGACTTCTAAAAGCTCCTTCAAAACAGCGTGGTCGAGACTTTGCTATTATGTTGACTGCGTTTAATAATCTTGGATATTCTGTTGAATGGCGTGTAATCAACGCTGCTGATTACGGTCGCAGTCAAAGACGTCGTCGTGTGTTTTTCTTTATCTATCGAAATGATATTCCATTCGCACATCAAATGGATCAACGATTTGAAGAACAAGAACAAGTTTTTGATGAAAATAGATACGACGATTATATTTTTCATGAAGGACTGTTTGCAACCCAATTTCCTATTTTGAATACACCAGTCAAAAAACGCCATGTCTACTATGAACTCCCTGAGGATATCGTTGAGGTTTCTGATAACTTCTCAGGAACTGTTTGGAATACTGGTGTTATGCGTCATGGTAGGTACTATTCTATTGATACTGCACCTAACTATGATGGTGAACCAATTACATTAGGTGAGATTCTTCAAAATGAAGAGGAAGTCCCTGAAAAGTTCTTTATTAATGATCCAGCCAAACTCGAAAAGTTCCAGTATTTGCGAGGGCCTAAACGAATCGAACGTACCTCTGCGGATGGACACACCTATATTTACTCTGAGGGAGGAATGTCACCAACCGACGACTTAAACCTTCCCGGTCGTACCATGCTAACTTCAGAAGGGACAGTTAATCGCTCTACTCATTTCTTGAATGTTAATGGAAAATATAGGCTTATTACTCCTGTCGAGGCAGAACGTTTACAAGATTTCCCTGATAACTGGACAGCTCTAAAAAGATTATCTGACGGTACTGTTACCGAGGTTTCTGATAAGATGCGAATGTTCTTTATGGGAAATGCATTAGTGACAGACATTGTAAGAAAAATCGGTGAATTTATTGTAGAAATCGATATTGCTGGATAATATTTAAAAACGCTTCCCTCAAGTCGAGAGAAGCATTTTCTTATTTCCAAAATTTTGCTTTTGAAGCAACAACCCAAGCTGATAGACAAGCTAGTGCTACTACTGCATAGATAGCGTATTGTTTCGCAGGATAAAGCCAGGCTTTGTTTTCTTCATGCCAGCGAGACTTCCAAAGGCCGATGTAATCGCCCGTCATTCCAGGATTTTTAAGGCGCTCCATGTAATTGGCAGGTAGGTTATCAGGCTGATTCATCTGCACGTTAATGATAAAGATAAGCAAAGCAAGCGCAATGACAACTAGGAGTGCCAGGGTAATCTTTTTCTTAGCTGTTAGTTGAAATGTTTTCAATTATTTTTCTCCCTCATTTATGAAATAATCTACTCATATAGTTTAGTATAAAAAGGCAATTCTGAAAAGTCCTCTATGACACCAATGTAAGATAAGTCAAAACCTTGCACATCTTTCTCATAGTGTTATAATTAGGTTGTCTGGCTGAGTGGTAATGGTGATGCTTCCATTCAGATAAGACTTAGAAAGAGGTGTTTATGACATATTCAAAAAAGGTTTCCCTTTCTGAGGTAAACCAATCCATAGATACACCAAATAATAATCGCTTTTGGCAAAATCTTAAGGCTTTCTTGGGACCTGGGGCTCTTGTGGCCGTGGGTTACATGGATCCAGGGAACTGGATTACCAGTGTCGTCGGTGGGGCGACCTACAAGTACAGTCTTCTTTTTGTCATCTTAATTTCATCTTTAATAGCTATGCAGTTGCAACAAATGGCCGGGAAATTAGGGATTGTGACCCAAATGGACCTGGCCCAAGCGACTGCCTACCACTCGCCCAAATGGTTGCGATACACGCTTTGGGTGATTCTGGAGCTTGCCTTAATGGCGACGGATTTGGCTGAGGTGCTTGGTTCTGCCATCGCACTGAACCTGCTCTTTGGTATTCCAATTATGGTTGCCATTCTGGTGACAGTCCTAGATGTCTTCCTACTCCTACTCATCATGAAGCTGGGATTCAAGAAAATCGAGGCTATTGTTTCAACCTTGATTTTGACCATCTTGGTTATCTTTGTCTACCTGGTAGCCTTGTCTGAGCCTAGTATTACGGGAATCCTCGAGGGTTATCTCCCTACGCCAGCGCTCTTTGAGCCACATGCTGCTGGGCACACCAACCAGTTGACTTTGGCACTTGGGATTGTGGGTGCAACCGTTATGCCACATAACCTCTACTTGCACTCATCCTTGTCACAGACTCGTAAGGTTGACTATTCTGATGGTAAAGATGTGACAAAGGCTGTCCGTTTCATGACCTGGGACTCCAACATTCAGTTGACTTTGGCCTTTGTGGTTAACTCCCTCCTCTTGATTTTGGGTGCAGCTCTCTTCTTTGGCCACGCTTCTGATATTTCAGCTTTCTCACAAATGTACAATGCCCTTCAGGACTCTAAGATTGCTGGTGCGGTTGCTAGTTCAACACTTTCAACCCTCTTTGCCTTGGCACTCTTGGCTAGTGGTCAAAACTCTACCATTACTGGTACCCTAACTGGTCAAATTGTCATGGAAGGCTTCCTCCACATGAGGTTACCTCAGTGGGTTATTCGTTTGTTCACACGTCTCTTTGCACTGCTTCCTGTTATCGTTGTAGCCATTCTCTACGGCGATCAAGAAAAGACCCTGGATCAACTCTTGGTTTATTCACAAGTATTCCTTTCAATTGCCTTGCCATTCTCTATCTTCCCTTTGATTTACTACACTTCTAAGAAATCACTCATGGGAAAACACGTCAATGCCAAGTGGAATACCTTCCTTGGTTATGCCATCGCTATTGTCCTAACCATTCTCAATCTCAAACTTATCTTTGATACGTTTTAAACAAAAAAATAAGGCCAGCGCCATGCTGACCTTGTTTTAGTTTTTGAAGGCGTCAACGAGAACTTGGAATTCTTCGTTGCTGAGGGTAATCCCCTTGCCCATCTTGGTATGGTCTGGACTCCATGTACGGATGTCATACTTAGCTGGTGCGCCATTGAAACTCACACGATTGAGTTCCTTAGTCCAACCCTTGTCATTCTCAGACAAGACCAAGAGTTTTTCTTCAATTTCAAATGAAAATTCTGCCATTTGCTTACCTCCACTAGCTTTATTCGTTTTTTTCTGTGAAAATTGTCTGTTTTAGAATGAAGTTATCCACAAAAATTCACCTTTCATGCTATAATTATTTTATCAAGAAACGAGGGAAATGACCATGATAAACTTTTTAGAAGCCGTAAAGCATCAGCTTCATCAGTTTGTGGAAATAGGTCACAGCAAACCTGTCCACCTAATGCAGAATCAACTTATTAACGATATCTATCATGCTATTGATCATAATCAAATGGTCATGCTGACATCCAATCAGAAGACCTATAAGGGCTACATCAACCGTTATGACAGGGAGCGACAAGCCATCTTTATCGAGCAGGATAAGATCATCAGCATGATTGAACTTGATGAAATCAAACGTCTAAAAATCATATCACAACGAGGTTAAGTTTATCAGTTAACCTCGTTTTATTATTAGGTTGACTTTTTCGAAACCACTTGCTATAATAAGTTAACTATTTATTTACGAAAGGTTAACTAAAAATGACACAAAATCGTACACTGTCACTTATTCTTCCAGCTTTTGGTGCTGCCATCATTGCTGCCCTAGCTCAAATTGTTATTCCTATCGGTGCAGTTCCCATTACTCTGCAAACTTTTGCTGTCGGACTTGTTGCTGCTATCCTTAAGCCAAGAGAGGCGACACTTGCTGCTACCCTCTACCTGATTCTAGGCGCCATTGGTCTACCAGTTTTTGCAGGTGGAGGCGGTGGGCTCCAATCCTTCTTTGGACCTTCAGCTGGCTATTTGTTGGCCTATCCATTTTTCGCCTTTGTCACTTCAAAACTAACTCATGCTGAGACTCCTATCTGGAAAATCTTTGTGGCTTTTGTTTTGGGAGATGCACTTGTCTTTGTTGGTGGTATCCTCAGCCTGCACTTTCTCGGAAAAATGGGATGGTCTGCAGCTGTAGCTGTTGGCTTGACACCCTTTATTATTCCTGACCTCTTAAAAGGTCTCATCGTCGCTTTGGTGACTAAGCCAGTCTTAAAAGCTCTTAAAAATCATAGTTACTTTAACTAAAAAAGATTGAAGACTTTGTTCATGTGAACAGAATCTTCAATCTTTTTATTTTTCAAAATAAATATCATAGTGCTTTGAACAAGCTGGGTTGAAGGCACTGTGACAATTGGGACAAGCTTCTACATCTTGATACTCCTCAATTGTCATCTCATGCCTACAAACGCCACAGATAAGGACCTTGTCCTGCTTCAATTGACAAGGATAAGCTCGAAAGCTATGTTTCTCTAAGCAATCATGACACTGATAACAGGCATAATACTTCTGGCACTCGAAGCATTTTAGGGCAACTATATCTAGTGGAGAATGGTAGTGTTGACACCTACTCTGATCATCTACCAGGAGCCCATTGATTTGACTTGTCATTAGGCACGAACAGTTTTGCTTGAACCGTCTTTTTGGTAGAGGTTAATCAAACCTTCTTTAGTTGAACGAATCATGTCACCAGGTTTAACTTCTTGTGGCACGGTAATTGTAAGAAGTTCCATTGGGTTTGGTGCACGATCAATTTTGTTACCATTAGCATCGTGAAGGTCTTTAATATCACATTCAAAATGACGGAAGCCTGGTCCGTAGAATTCAACGTGGTCACCTTCGAGAATAACGTTACGTTGACGGATTGTAGCTGTCATAGTGGCTGGATCAAAGTCTACTACTTCACCAACGAATTTGTATTGTGGAATCTTACGACGAGCACCAAAGAGTTGCTCGTTTTCTGTTGGTGTCTTGTAGTAGAAACCTGTTGCCAATTCACGTTGGGCAACTTTCCAGAGTTCGTTAATCAAATCATCTTTGATGGCGTAGAAGGCTTCTGCACTTTCCATGTAAGCGTCACAAGCAGCCTTGTAGCAGTTAGCAACTGTTGATACATAGTGGACAGATTTCATACGACCTTCGATTTTAAGGCTGTCAACGCCATTATCGATAAGGTCTGGGATATTTTCAATCATACACATGTCAACGGCTGACATTGAGTATTCTTCAGGAACTTCACCGTGGATACTCTTTCGCTCTTGGCCGAATGGCATGTCGTAAAGATCATATTTCCAACGGCATGACTGTGAGCAACCTCCACGGTTGGCATCACGGTCTGACATGTGGTTAGAAAGGGTACAGCGACCTGAGTATGAGATACACATAGCACCATGGACAAAGGCCTCAATTTCAAGGTCCGTACGTTTACGGATTTCAGCCAATTCCTCCATAGTAACCTCACGTGCCAAAACAACACGGGTCAAGCCATACTGTTTCCAAAAATGGAAGGTTTCAACGTTTGTCGCAGATGCTTGCGTTGACAAGTGGATATTAAGTCCTGGAGCGTAGGTTGAACAGATTTCAATCAAGGCTGGGTCAGATACGATAACGGCATCGAGTCCCATATCACGCAATTCACGGAACCACTCACCAGCTCCTTTTTCATTTCCTTCATGGGTAACCATGTTTGAAGCGACGTGCACATCAACACCACGTGCGTGAGCATATTCGATACCTTCACGAAGCTCATCCATGGTAAAGTTTCCGGCACGGCTACGCAAACCATAGGCTTGTCCACCAACGAAAACAGCATCTGCGCCGTAATTTACAGCGACTTTCAATTTTTCCAAAGTCCCAGCAGGTACCAAAACCTCTGGGCGTTTTTTAGTTGTAGTCATAATTTCTCCAATTTGCAAGATTGTCGATTTTTGTTTTTAGAAGTCTCCTTCGTTCCCTGAAAATGGAAAACTCTCAAACGAAAGAGGAAGGGTTATTATTTTACACGGTCAGGTTCATAATCATAGAAACCTGTGTCCAAACCACGGTTGGCTGGGTGTAATTTATGAATAGCCTCATCAAAGAGGAAGGCTTGATCTTGTGAAAATTCGCCAGCCTCGATGAGGTCACGAGCCTTCACAAAATACTCAGTGATTTTTACGAAGTTTTCACCTGGGCAATAAACACCGTCCAACTTCCAGTGGTCAAAACCATGTTCAACGAGCTCTGAAAGTTTAGTCATCATATCCAAGTCATTATTGGCAAAGATATGTGTTCCATGCAAGTCTTCGTAAACTGAGTAGTGAGAATCTGGGTCACCAGGCTCAGAAAGGAAGAGGTCACGTTCTTTGGTAACAGCTTCATCCGTTTTGATAAAGTTGTAGTAGTTTTGAAGAAGCGGACGTTTAGAGTGGTGAATGATACTTGCACCGTAAACCAAAACCTCGGCTGGAATTTGCAGATTTTCAGCCATGATGAAGAGTTCCGCAGACGGAATTTCACGAGCCAAAACAGCTTCAGAAGCTCCAGCTTGTTTGCCCCAGAAATTAATCTGACGGCTAGAGGTTACCATGGTTGAAGCATCATAAATCATTTTGAAGGGACGTTTGTCACGGTTACAGATGTAGAAAACCCCTGCATCACCAACCGTGATGTAATCTGCCTTGATTTCTTCAAGAAAATCAAGGTAGTCTGGAAGAGCATCCATCATACCTTGGTGCATGAGGGCGTTAACGGCAACAGTCAATTCCTTGCCAGACTCATGTACCAGCTCTGCAATCTTTCGCATCTCTGCGAATGAAAAAGGCTTAGGCAAACGAAGGCCAAAAGCTTTTTCGCCGATGTAAATACGATCTACGCCAAGTTCTAGGAGCTCACGTGCCTGCTCGTAGCTCTCAGCAGTCGCTGTAATCACTATTTTTTCCATAACTCACATTATAGCACAAATGATTTGATTTTTTTAGAATTTTTAGGTTCAAATATCAGTATCTAAATATTTTAAAATAGTTTTTTAATACTATAATTTTCACAAAAATCAAAAAAAACTTTGCAATATAAAATTTTTATGGTATTATTAATGAGATTCTAAATAGTGAAATACTGACTAAGTATTTTAACCTACACGAAAAAGTGGTTTAGGTATGTTTAGGTATTTTATATAGAAAGGAGGCAGACATGGCTGACAACTTACACCGTCAATTTGATCACATTGAAGATTTCGAGACTGAGCATCCTCAAACGACGAATTATCAAGATTATCAAGGTCTAAATAGTAATAGTATTAAGCTACAAGATATGATTTTCTTTGGACGTATCTCAAGCTTCTGTGTTTCAACAGTCCTAGTTGCCTTCCTTTTCTTAGTAGCACAGGTGGCTACCTTCTGGGCCTTCTTCTGGGCTATTACCATTAGCGTCATTGGTCAGATAGGCATTTATGTCCTAATCGAATATTATAAAGAACAAAAACGTTGACTGCTGGTCAACGTTTTTTTCGTACTAAAAAAAGAAAGCATCATGTGCTTTCTTTATTATTTTACTTCTGCTGCTTCTTCAGAGATATCTTTAATATCAATGACGATATCATCAACGATAGCTTTTGTTTCTGCTTCAACGTCCGCTTGTTCAGGAGTTACTTGAGCTGTTTTCTCCTTGATAAGTTCAAAGCTTTCTTTTGCAAAGTCAGCAACTTGAGCTGTTTTTTCTTGAACGGTTTTTGTCAAATCATCTGCAGTGATTTCACCATTTTCAAATTTTGTTTTGTAGTCTTGGAAAGTATCGACTGCCAAATCTTTGTAGTCGCTAGCTTTTTCCACTACTTGATTTTGATAAGCTTTAGGATCTTCTTTGAATGAAGCGATTTCTTCATCGATACGTGATTTAACAGCTTTACCTTTTTCAGTTGTAAAGAAGTAAGCTGCCGCAGCTCCAGAAGCTGCACCAATGATTAGGATGTTTAAAAATTTACTCATGAAAAGACCTCCTTATTTTTTCTTGTCTTTTTTACCAAATAGTTTTGAAGCAACTTTACCGATAGTAAAGGCTGAACCCGCCTTACCGACACTTGCTCCTGCTGCACTTGCTTTAGCACCGAGGTAACGAGCTTCAGTATTCAAGTCAGAAACACTTTCTGAAAGCTCAGCCACTGCTACAAAGAGAGGATCGATTGTTTGAACTTTTTCATTAACATCTTCAACCAAGACGTTTGCCTTAGCCAAGATTTCATTTGTTTGATGAAGGGTTACATTAATGTCTGTACGAAGCACAGCAACTGTTTCTTCAACTTCTTTGACCACATGACGTGTACGAAGTAGGGTAGGGATCAATGCAATGAGGAACGCAGCAAGTGCGATTGCGATAATAAGAAATGCAATTTCTGCCATAGTTTAGAACTCCTTTGACCTTTTTAAAAGGTCGCTACAAGAAAACTGAAGTAAACTCTCCAGTTTCCAGTGACCTTTGTTATGATAACTTTCATTATATTATAACAAAGTCTGAGCTATATGACTAGTTTTTCATTTTATAATCTGCCTCTGGACGTTGCTTTCGTAAATAGAGCAAGATAGCACCCAAGATGATAATGGCGATGCTGACCCATTGAGAAACACGCAAGCCAGCAAACATGAGGCTATCGGTACGCATGCCTTCAATGACAAAACGTCCAAGACCATACCAGATAAGGTAAAATGAGGTCACATCTCCTTGACGTAGTTTCTTATTAAAGCGTCTTAGTCCTAGGATAGTGATAAATCCGACTAAGTTCCAGAGACTTTCATAAAGAAAGGTCGGTACACGATAACTCCCATCAATGAACATCTGCTGGCGAATAAATTCTGGGACATAATTCAGATGACTAACTGCTCTTCCGTAAGCCTCTTGGTTAACAAAGTTTCCCCAGCGACCGATACTCTGAGCAATCATAACGCCAGGTGCCGCGATATCTAGAAAATCCAAGACAGCAATGGCATGACGTTTCGAAAACCAATAGAGGACAGCTGCACCAGCAATCAAGCCACCATAAATGGCAATTCCGCCATTCCAAATCGCAAAAATTTCTGAAGGATTCTGACTGTAGTAAGACCACTGGAAGATCACATAGTAGAGCCTTGCACCAACAATGGCTATAGGAAAGGCAAGAAGAATAAAATCTAGGATGTTTTCAGGGTCAATTCCCTTTTCGGGAGCCCAACGCTGAGCCAGATAAACGGCTAGTAAAAGACCAGATACGATACAGATGGCATACCAATGAATACTAATGGGGCCAATCCTTAGAGCAATAGGATCAATAGTAGCTAACATTAGTCTTCACCATTCTTACTAATGAGGTTGGTCAAGCGTTCCTCAAAGGTTTTGGTTGCATCAAATCCCATTTGCTTAGCACGGTAGTTCATAGCTGCAGCCTCGATAACAACTGATACGTTACGTCCTGTCTTAACAGGAATACGGACACGTGGAATCTTAACGCCTTGCAATTCTATTTCTTCGTTTCCGTTTCCAAGACGATCAAAGATCTTACCGTCTTCAAAATTTTCAAGATAAATGGCCAACTGAACTTGAGAGGAATTACGGACAGCACTAGCTCCGTAGAGACTCATGACATCAATGATACCAACCCCACGAATTTCAAGAAGATGGCGGAGGATTTCCGCGGGCTCACCCCAGAGAGTCTCCTCATCCTTAGCATAAACATCCACACGGTCGTCAGCGACAAGACGGTGACCACGTTTCACCAACTCAAGCCCTGTCTCACTCTTACCGATGCCAGAGTCTCCTTGAATAAGAACTCCCATCCCGTAGATATCTACCAAAACACCATGGACACTAGTTCGTTCAGCTAATTGCGAGTTAAGATACCAAGACATGTCACCTGAAAGCGACGATGTGCCGTTTCGTCCTTGAAGAACTGCTACACCATTTTCCTTAGCAGCTCGAAGCATCTCTTCCGGAATCTCAAGACCACGCGCCACGATAACAGCTGGAGTTTCCGCTTTAAACATATTCGCAAAAACAGAATAACGGTTGTAATCAGTCATGGTTTTAAGGTAGGACCACTCCTTCATCCCAACCAACTGAAGTCGTTCAGGTGAATAATAGTCAAAATACCCCGTCATTTCTAAACCAGGACGAGAGATATCAGCTGTTGTTATCGCTTTTGCCAAAAGCTCCTTATTTCCATAGACAACCTTGAGTTTAAGCCTATCAACCAGCATTTTAACAGTTACTGTCATGTTATTTCCTCCGATTATTTACTAGTTTCATTGTATCATAAAAAGGTTTTCAATGCGGTTCTCAAAGCAAAAAAGACCTATGACTAGCACTAAGGCCAATCATAGATCTTTTCTATTATAATTTACTCACCAATTCCACTCGTCTTCTACAGGTTCAGCGTTTTTACGTTTACGTCCATCCTTGAGTTTGATTTCGGGATAAATATCTTCTTTGTAAGGAAGGAGAAAGGCTAAAACCAAGTATAGAAAGATTCCAAACTGTGTTGAAACCATGAGAATGATAGCCAAGATACGAGCCAAAGCTAGGTCCCAACCAAACTTATCTGCCAAACCTGCAACAACACCGGCGACGAGTCTATTTTTTCGTGTTTTATAAAAACGATTTGACATGGTCTTCTTCTCCCATCATTTCTTTGATTTAATTATATGATTTTTTTAAATTAAAAAAATCAGCCCTAGGACTGATTTAGAAAAATGAGCTTACCTCGACACAGACCGCATCCAAACTTCTGTGTATTGACACGGCGTTTGCGACGGTAGATATGACCACAAGATTGGCACTGATAGAGGTAGTACTTCTCCTTTTGACCTTGCATCTTTGGAGCGTATCTAAGGCCTTCAACCTTGGCTAGTAAGTCCTTAAAATCTCTATCAACATGCTTGTAGCCCTTACCTTGAAAATAAAGGTGATAATGACAAAGCTCGTGGCGGACGATTTTTCGAAAGGTCTCAAGACCATGTTCCTCATAGAGTTTTGGATTGAAATCTAAGTGTCCATCCTTGGGAAAGAACCGCCCTCCAGTGGTCCGGAGACGCTTGTTCCACAAGGCTTGATGTTTAAATTCCCAGCCAAAATCTTCTATAGAAACAGTCTTAACATAATCAGTTAGATTCACGTGGATTCACCAAGGAGAGGTTAAGTTTTTCATGCTCCAAATCAACTTTTGATACCCACACGGTAACCAAATCCCCAACAGAAACGACCTGACTTGGGTGGTTAACGAAGCTCTTGCTCATCTCAGAGATATGGATAAGTCCATCCTCATGGACACCGATATCCACAAAGGCACCAAAGTCCACAACATTTCGGACTGTCCCTTCAAGTTTTTGTCCGACTGACAAGTCTTTGAGTTCAAGAACATCCTGACGAAGCACTGGTGCTTCAAAATCATCACGGAGGTCACGACCTGGTTTCAAAAGGTCAGCGATGATATCTTTAAGGGTTTCCTGACCAAGCCCTAGCTCTTCTGCTGTTTCTTTAAGATTAAGAGCCTTCAATTTCTCTTTGGCAGAGTCGTCCAAATCTGTGATATCCAACTGCTTGAAGAGGTCTTTTACCGCTGGGTAAGACTCTGGGTGGACCCCTGTATTATCCAAGATATTCTTGGCATTTGGGATACGGAGGAAACCAGCTGCTTGTTCGAAGGCTTTGGCACCGAGACGTGGAACTTTTTTGATTTCAGCACGTGATGCAATCTCACCATTTTCCTCACGGTAGGCGACGATATTTTCAGAGATGGTCTTGTTGAGTCCTGACACATGTGACAAGAGGGTACTACTTGCCGTATTGACATTGACACCGACTTGGTTAACCACGGTATCAACGACGAAATCAAGATTTTCAGACAGTTTCTTCTGGCTAACATCGTGCTGGTATTGGCCTACTCCGATTGATTTAGGGTCAATCTTAACCAACTCGGCCAATGGGTCTTGGAGACGACGGGCAATAGAAATGGCAGAGCGTTTTTCGACCGTCAAATCTGGAAACTCATGGCGAGCCAACTCTGATGCAGAGTAGACAGAGGCACCACTTTCATTGACAATGACATAAGAAGTTTCTGGGAAATCCTTGAGGACTTCTGCCACAAAAGCTTCACTTTCACGGCTTGCTGTTCCATTACCGATCGCAATAATCTCAATGGCATACTTTTTGATGAGGTCAGCCAAGTCTTTTTTAGCCTGTGCGATTTTAGCCTGACTTGCTGGAGCTACTGGATATATAACTTGCGTTGTAATGAGCTTACCAGTTTGGTCAACCACGGCCAACTTAGCCCCTGTACGAAAGGCTGGGTCAAAACCAAGTACCATCTTGCCTTTAAGTGGCGATACTAGAAGGAGGCTTCGAAGATTTTGAGAGAAAAGTTGAATAGCACCATCTTCTGCTGCTTCAGTCAATTCACTTCGGATACGACGCTCCATAGCTGGAATGATTTTCTTCTTGAGAGATTGATTGATAACTTCCTCGATATAGTCATTTTTTTGTTTGAAACGAGCACTGTAGAAACGGTGCATTTTCTCAAGATTGTGCTTAAAGCTTACCTTGATAACGCCTAGTTTCTCCCCACGGTTAAGGGCTAACGTACGGTAACCTTGAAGTTTAGACACCTTGTCCTCAAAATCATAGTAAATCTTGAAAATTTCTTTTTCATCCAGCGATTGATCCTTGAGGGTTGAAGTGATGTCACTGTTGTTCCAGATTTCGTTGTAGGTCCAAGAGCGCAAGCTATTGTCCTCAGAAAAGGCCTCAACCAAAATATCCACAGCACCCGCAAGAGCCTTATCAGCTGTTGGAAAGGCTTCAGATGTCAGCTTTTCAGCTTCAGCCTTGAGGTTTGGACTATTTTGCAAGATAAGACGAGCCAAGGGGAAAAGACCTGCTTCACGGGCAACCGTCGCCTTGGTGCGGCGTTTTTCCTTATAGGGAAGGTAGAGTTCTTCCACGTCTGCCAACTTTTCAGCCGCTTCAATGGCTGCCTTGAGTTGGTCAGTCAATTTACCCTGAGCCTCAATCTTGGCCAGAACCGTTTCCTTACGGTCTTGAAGAGTAGTCAAGGACTTGTCCATATCAATGATAGCCTTGATTTGCGTTTCATCCAGATTGCCTGTTTTTTCCTTACGGTAACGGGCAATGAAAGGAATGGTATTGCCTTCTGCGGTCAATTCCAAAACTGTTTCAACTTGTTGTTTTTTTAGGCCCAATTCCTGAGCCAATGTCTCTAAATTACGATTTTCCATAAGTTCTATTATACCACGATAGGAGATTTGCTTGGGTAGAAAACCTTGTAGCTGAAGCGAGAATTTTTAAGCAAGAGGTAGTATAATAGAAAGGTAAACCTATTGTTAGGGGCTATTTCTTTCGGAAAATAGATGCATCTTCCTAGAAGCAGAGCTTCTTCGGCCGATGCCCTCTTTTCTGTCAGAAATAACGCCCTTAGTATCTTTTGTAACTGAACTCGGGCTATTTCTTTCGGAAAATAGATGCATCTTCCTAGAAGTAGAGCTTCTTCGTCTGATGCCCTAATTTTCTGTCAGAAATAACGCCCTTAGTATCTTAATTAACTCGGAGGCTTTTTATGGCGGTTATTCAGAAAAAAACAAATGAACTTGAAAGCATGATGGCATCTTTTGCGGCTATCCCTGATTTTGAAAAGGCGGGAACTGATCCTAAGAAGGACAAACGTCTTCAAGAAGATAAGAAGAAATAATTTTTATGGCTATTTTTCATCAACTACCAGATAGCGTTTTGCAGCTTCTGGCAGTTTTTCTATCTATTATTATCGAAGCCCTGCCCTTTGTTTTGTTGGGAAGTATTCTGTCTGGCTTTATCGAAGTCTTCGTGACCCCTGAAAAGGTACAAAACTTCCTGCCGAAAAACAAGGTCCTGGCTATTCTCTTTGGAACTCTAATTGGTTTTATTTTCCCTTCTTGTGAGTGTGGGATTGTTCCCATTATCACGCGCTTTTTAGAGAAAAAAGTGCCTAGCTACACAGCTATTCCTTTCATGGCAACAGCTCCTATCATCAATCCAGTCGTTCTCTTTGCGACCTATACGGCCTTTGGGAACTCTTGGTACTACGTAATTTTACGTTTTCTCGGAGCTTTCTTGATTGCCATGATTTTGGGAATTTTGCTCGGCTTTGTGGTGGATGACCAGATTCTTAAGGACAATCGTAAGGTCAGTCATGTGCACGACTATAGTGATTTGTCAGCTGGTAAGAAAGTTTTTCAAGCCTTGATTCATGCGGTAGATGAATTTTTCGACACTGGGCGTTACCTGATTTTCGGGAGCCTGGTGGCCGCAGGGATGCAGACCTACCTACCGACCCGTATTCTTACGACAATCGGGCACAATTCGGTGACAGCCATCCTCATCATGATGCTTTTGGCCTTTATCCTCTCGCTTTGTTCAGAGGCGGATGCCTTTATCGGGGCTTCCTTGCTCTCTAGTTTTGGAGTGGCACCAACGGTGGCCTTTCTCATCATCGGTCCTATGGTTGATATCAAGAACCTAATCATGATGAAACACCAGTTTAAGACACGCTTTGTTGGTCTCTTCGTAGGAACCGCAAGTCTGGTAACAATCATTTACTGTCTGATATTGGGGGTGATTTAATGTTACGTTTTCTCATCTTATCTGGGTATTTTGAGCTGGTCATGTACTTACAAGTTTCTGGCAAGCTCAACCAGTACATTAATATCCACTACTCCTACTTGGCTTACATTTCCATGGTGCTCTCCTTCATCCTCGCTGTGGTTCAACTCATTGTTTGGATGAAGCAAATGAAGGTTCACTCGCATTTGTCAGGTCGAGTAGCCAAGGTAGCCAGCATCGTTCTCTTGGCCTTTCCAGTCCTTACGGGGCTCTTGGTGCCAACAGTGACCCTAGATGCCAATACCGTATCAGCTAAGGGTTATCATTTTCCACTGGCGGCAGGGAGTGATCCTAATCAGGCCGACCAAGAGGGAACGACCATCCAGTACTTGAAGCCGGACACTAGCTCCTACTTCACCTCCTCTGCTTATGAGAAGGAGATGACCAAGGAACTAGCCAAGTACAAGGGACGTGAGACCATCCAGATTACCACGGAAAATTACATGGAAGTCATGGAGCTCATCTACCTCTATCCTAACGATTTCGTGGGCAAGAAGGTCACCTATACCGGCTTTGTTTACAATGACCCACAGACCAAGGGTTATCAGTTCATCTTCCGTTTCGGTATTATCCACTGTATCGCCGATTCAGGTGTTTACGGACTGGCGACGAGAGGAAGTGACCAAACCTTCAAGGATAATACCTGGGTAAAAGTCACTGGTACCATCACTGTGGATTACTATCAAAATCTCAAACAGAGCCTTCCTATCCTCAATTTGACTGAGGTTAAAGAGGTCGGTCAGCCTGACAATCCCTATGTTTATCGCGTATTTTAAAAAGCCAAGTTCAGTTGAACTGGCTTTTTAAGTTGAATCAAACTGTACAGTTACTTAAATCTTAAGAGTACAAAAAACCTTGGAAAAAGTCAATTGCGCCAACAAAGTTGTACAGTTACTTAAATCTTGAGAGTACAAAAACAGAGTTAAATAGTATTGATTTTGATTTAGTGTTGTACAGTTACTTAAATCTTGAGAGTACAAAAACTGGTTCCTCTGGGATGTGCAATTCTGGCAAGTTGTACAGTTACTTAAATCTTGAGAGTACAAAAACTAAGTGCTGATACGTGACCAAAAATTCTTTGTTGTACAGTTACTTAAATCTTGAGAGTACAAAAACCTTGCTCACTCGGTCAGCAATCGCTTGACGTTGTACAGTTACTTAAATCTTGAGAGTACAAAAACAAATTGAATTATTTTATCCAGCTTGTCATTGTTGTACAGTTACTTAAATCTTGAGAGTACAAAAACCAAAACGGATGTCGTCAGTTAGGAATGCTTGTTGTACAGTTACTTAAATCTTGAGAGTACAAAAACACTTGGCTTAGGGATAATGACAAACATGTCGTTGTACAGTTACTTAAATCTTGAGAGTACAAAAACAAGTTGTGCAAGCTAGAAAACTGAAAGTAGGTTGTACAGTTACTTAAATCTTGAGAGTACAAAAACGCCATTCTTATCTCTGAGTCCGGTTGATTGGTTGTACAGTTACTTAAATCTTGAGAGTACAAAAACTCCGGTGTGGGTGCTTCACGTTTCTGTAAGGTTGTACAGTTACTTAAATCTTGAGAGTACAAAAACAGTGATGAGTTGGATTGAAGTAACCATCTTGTTGTACAGTTACTTAAATCTTGAGAGTACAAAAACCTCAAATGAAATTTTGACGTTTTTATACCCACATAGTGATTATAAAATCAATAACTGTCATTGTCAATTCTTACTTTCTAAAAATTTCTGTAAAAGTTTTTCATCAGATGTTTGTGGATATCTTATACGGTAATTAAAATGAAACAATTGATTTAAGATATTCAAAATTACTGAATCAACAAGTGAGAGACTAGGTTGTCTCGTCATTTTTGTTAACAAATAAGGCGTCACAGTCTCTAAGGACATCCTAAAACCGTCTCTCGTTGGAAAATTATTGCTTGGATAGTGTTTCGCCACACTTTCATACATAAACTCTACATCATACAAATGCTCCACCTGGTCAGATAAAATATTGACAAACCTACTATTTTCCTCATCAATCTTTAAATAGCATTGATCACTTGGAAATAAAATAAAGGTTAGGTTTGGATACTTTTTGACTAGTCGACCAATTTGCTTATAAAAACTATCATATGTTTCCACTGAAATAAAACTATCAATATTTTTTAGCACAATGAGATATTTCTCTGTTGTTTGTGACAGAAGACGGTCTAACATTTCTAAAAAGAGGGATAGTTTATCAGTATTAGAAACCCATTCAAAAGATAAATTCTTGTTCTCAATGGCAAAAAATGGGCTAAAATTTTTTGAAAGTAGTTGATCTAGTGTAAGAGGACGATTCTCTAAATGGTATTCCACCCTACCACTGTTTAAGTTGATATGCTGGTTCATTGCCCCTTCTATAAGCTCTACTTGTTCATTAATTTTCTCCAAATGGGCTACAATATCAACTTGATTGACAATTTTACCAAGGTAACCCTGAGCAAGTGTCCCTTTCTTATATTCCATCTGCTCAAGTAAATCCTTAAAACTTGAAATGTCGATATAGTGATAGCTACTTCGCTTCACTATTTCTCCAGACTCATCAAGTATAGTAGGTTCCTCATAATCAAAAATACTTAAGTCCTCACTTGAGTATTTTTTTTCACCAAAATACCAGCTCAAAATCTGCCAAATATAATATTTGAGTTCTTTATTTTGACCAACAATTTGAGTGATTGCACCAATATTCAATTCAATACGTTCCTTGTAAGGATGTTGTACAAAAAATTTCATATAACCACCAACTTATTATCACTGACGATTTCTTCTTGCTTAGTTTTGCCACCTATGATTAATGTCATCTCTGAAAATTGCTTTTCAGTAACCGCCAAAAGTCTTACATTTCCAGCAGGTAGATTGCTCATCTTTAGCTTCTTATAAAATTTATTTGCAAAGCTTCTATTAGGACAAGTGCGATAATAGACCGAAAATTGTAACATTTCAAACCCATTTGAAATTAATTCTTTACGAAAATTTCGATAGATTCTTTTTTCATCCTTGGATTCCATTGGCAAATCAAAAAAACATAATAACCTCAACGCTTCATACCTCATCTTATTTTCTCCACTCTAAACTTGATACCACTGGGCAGTGAAATTTACTGCTATCTTTTTCCGAAATATATTTGATAAAGCCTTTAACATACTTATCCATAGCAACTGTCACTGAGCATGTCTCTTTGCCATATTTGATTTTAGCATTGAGTAAGTCTGTCAATCCCAACCTATACTCATACTTAAGGAATTCCTGATCTCGTAGATTATCATAAACCCAAACATCTACAATCTGTCTAAATGGCTCCATTAAGTCATCAACCAAATTGAACTGATTGTATTCATTTTTATGGAAGATACCTAACAAACCGTTTAAACCATAACCCGCCACTATTCTAGCCATCTGAGCCCTCATGATAGCATAGCCATAGTTTAAGCCAGCATTTATGACATCTGCTTCTTGCTGGGTTACTCTGACAAATTGTTTACCAAAGAGTTCATTAAAGTAGACCTTGGCAGCATGGCCCTCTCTATTGGTTCTATCACCGGGTTCTATCTGCTCTTTATAGTCTGAAAGTAGTCTAATGTTGTCCAGACTTTTTTCAAACATGGCTAGGACATCCTCTTGGTTATTAATTTTATAGTATGTCACAATCTGCCATGCCTTGTCCTTTTGTTTCTGAGACCAGTCCATCTGTTCTTTCAATCGCTTGTAAGCTCTAAAATGCCCATTTTGTGAATGATAAATCCCTGTTGGTAGATGATCGTTATCACAAACAACTAAGGCAATGTTATATTTACTTAGGGCGCTTAATAATCGAAGGGTAACAACTGTATCCCCACCTTCAGCAACAATTATCGAAATATCACTAAGTGGCACCGTAAACTCTTGTCCCATCTTTTGCACTAACAAGTTATCAAGTTTTAAGCGCATCTTCTCACTTTGACTAACATGTACGACTCTCCAAGTCATTTCTTCTCCTTTTTAAATAACGAAAACACCCTGCCATAAAATGACAGGGTGTTGATTTCGGCATGAAGCCTTATCTTTGTAGCTTCTGCAAGATTTAAGTAACTGTGTAAGGCGTCCCTTACACGATAATTATAGTATATGATAACTATAATTGCAACACTTTTTAACAATTAATATTAAAAATCTAGCTTAGGCTTATCACCCTCATTTTTGATGATATGCTGATTCCCTAGGACATCCGTTCTTATTTTGTAAATGGAAATATTGGGTTTACTTACCCCTTTTTTACATTGTCCTCCTTTAGCAACAATTCCTAAAATTTTGATAAGCTCTTCATTATCATCAAATTTCTGTTTATCATAAGGTTTTAATTCTACATAATGTTTCACATTAGGCATGGTTCGAGAAAGAAAACGAAAAAGCTGTTGTTCTTTTGTTTCCGTATCTTTGATAAGCAACAAATCATTTTTATATAGTGTGAACTTAAATTCTGAATCAGAATCTACACCCTCTTTTATCTTAATGTCATTGTATTTTTCTTCGGAAATCTTATATGTTCCTGTCCCTTTCTCAAATTTTAGATCAGCATATTTCAATCCAAGGATTTCGTATTTTCCAGTAGTCTTATTGAAATAGACATCCGCTCTCCATGGAGAAACTGACTGCAAGACAACCTTATTGTTACTATTCTTTGGAGTGATATCAATATGATTACCTAACTTACTATCATAGTATTTAAGACTCTTGATTTCAGGACCATTGCCTTTTTTACTATATTTACGAATATAGCCATGGTCTTCTTTATATTTTAGGAAAGGATTACAAGGTACTTCTTTCCCTTTTTCATTCAGCTCCTTGTTAGGATAGTTCTCTAAAATTGGTTCGATAACTTTCTCAAAGGTTTGTGGATCGTGTCGATACATAAGGAATTTTGACTTATCTTTCTTATAAATCTTTATAAAAGCATCATAGCCAGTCTGGCTATAGATATCTTTAATTTTCCCTAAGACATAAGTTTCGTCTTTCTTATCTTTTCCTACTTTAGCCTGCCTTGTTGCGTAAATAGTGGCATCTGATATTTTACGATTAAACTTAGAATCCACTTGATATGAGAACAATATACTGTCTTCAAACTCTTTACTCTTCAATGTATCAACAAAATGTTGATAAGGAGCTTTGAATACAGATTCCTTGTATTCATCGTCACTAATAAGTTCACCTGTTTCAATATCAAGTAGTTGATCTTCTGAATAACTTACAAGGGTATTCTTTTGTTTCTTCCACAAATTCAACTGACTTGAAGCAGCAATAATCAATGCATCGACAGCATGGTGATGATAAGTATCACGAGTCTTCTCGATTCCCCAATGGCGTCTCAATTGAGATGTGAATTGACCACGAACCACGGAAACTTTTGTATCAGTCTTGTGAGCTCTAAAGTGTTCTTGAAGGGCATTGAGGACAACTCTTGAAGCGTATCTTGTATCTACAAGATTTCGTTCGATAAATTTCTTTCGAACATCAAATTTTGAAATATCCTCTTCTGTAAGAAGGTATTCTTTTTTCTTGTTTGAAAGTGCTTTTGAGTCACGTACAAAAGCTTTTAATTCACGGAAAGACCATGCATCATCCATGCTATCTAAAGCCTGATAAGGTGTTCGTTGTCCTTTTTCTTGGTTAGCAGTTGCATAAACCAAAACCTTATTGGCAAGGCTGTCATCGAAGGTGATCGAAAGAGGTAAAATATGATCTATTTCAAACTGATTAGGATTATTTATCAAATCATGGATTGAAATTGTCTTACCAGTATAAAGGCAACGTTCTCCTTGCTGGTGCCAAAGGCGAATTTTAGTCGCTAATTGCTTATGTCCATGGAAAACGCTATGTGGTAATTCAGCCTTTCCATTATATTGGTTGGCAGCCTTAAGCATTGCTGCACCTTTTTCATCTTTGTTGGCTTTTTGAATCTTTTGAATAGCTTTCTTTTCATCATCTTCATTCGTTTCTCGGGCCATTTCGATGACAATATTGTCAAAATCACCATACTCTTTGATTGCTGCATTTACTATTTTTATAGCTTGGCGAACAGACTTAGCAACAACAGGATTGTAGATTTCTTCAGTTAGTTGTTTCTCATCTATATATTTAGTTTTATTTGAAGACGAAGTTGTTTTTTGTTTTCCTAGTCGTTTCAGGATAGTCATTTGCTCTTCTGACGTCGCATACAATTCTGGAATTAATTCCATCATCAGTTTGACAGAAAAATTATGCCAGCTTTTTCCAAAAATGGAACTATTTGCTTTGCGGAATTGAACCAATTCGTCAACTTGCTCCTGATTAAAGGTCCCATCAGCAAACTCATGCTCTATCGCTTCTTGGATACCTTCCTTCTCCGTATTTAATGTTAAGACATAGGCTAATTTATCAAGTTCCTCTCTTACCATTTTCTTAACATCAAGGGTTTCAAGTGTCTTCATTTTTCGATAGGCTTCGAAAGTATGGATCTCAGCCTTATCTGATTTGTCGATACGGTATCCCTTGATATCTGCAACATCGCAAGAAAGTAGCTTAGCGATATATTTAAAGAGTTTCGCTGGACCCATTGCCTTTTCATTTTTGACATAATTAATGATTTGATTCTTCTGTTCTTCGCTCAACTTCTTGGTTTCTGTTGGAACTGTTAGATTGTTCAAATCATTTAACAAATTGAATTCTTGAGCCGTGTAGGATGCTTTTGCTGCTCTAAACTCTTCTGGATAAAATGTACATTTCCCGATTAGAATACCAAAAATATTGTCTAAAGTTTCTCCACTCGTTCTATAACGACCATAATCAGTCCGAGACTTTTCATTACCTGGTCCGTGATAATATTTACGTTTTCCAGTTAAAATTTCGAGATAACGATTAATAAATTCATCGGTAATCTGTGGATTAAATTCTTGTTGGGTTTGTAGTATTCTTAGCGCTTCTGCACGATAAGCTGATGTTGGAAAGACATTAATTAAGCGATGTTTTTTTCCATCTTCCTCAACAGTAAAATCACCACGTAATTGACCATATTTTTGGTAACGTTCCAACTGAATCTGTCCCGGTGTCTTAGTTTCTAATTGTTTACTATTTTCCTTAACAATTTGTGCATAGTCTCCTACTGATGAATTTCCGTCATCACTGGCATCATCAAGGTAACTAATCCCACGGTGTTTCACCATATTTTTAAGAGCGATAAATAATTCTTCATTAGACAATTCATCGATCAAGCCCTTAACTCGTATTTGATATGGGTTAAGATTGATTGAAACCTTCGTAAAATCGGTGATTAATCCACTTTCCTCAAATAGATGATTTAAACGAACTCTACGATGTTTTTTACGTCGTGTCAATCGTCTTCCTTGACGATTCGTTCTACGTACTACATTATTTTCCGCTTGGGCTGCTGGGAAGATGCGTGAGTTTTTATGGATAATTTCTCCCGTCACCTTATTAAGGATACCTACACCAACAGAACCTATACCGATATCAAGTCCTAAAACTAAGTCGCTCATTTAAGAATCTCCTTATGCTTTTTTCTAATATTTTACAATAATATCTGAAAATTCACAACATTATTTTGTTAGCACTGTTATTATTTTAAAAAGCCAAGTTCAGTTGAACTGGCTTTTTCTTCTTGTGCAAAATGGATTTGTCTAACCTTCTTTTGCTAGGGCTACTGCTTTTTCAAGGGCTTGGTCCGTCGACTCACAGATATTATCTGGTCCGATAGTCTGGATGAAGCCTGATTTTTCGAGAACTCGGTAGGGTTGGGCGTTAACGTGAGAAAGAAGCAAGGTCATGCCACGTTTTTGGCAGATAGCAAGCGTTTCCTCAAGGGCATCCAGACCAGAGATATCCATGGCTGGAACGTTGCGCATGCGTAGGATAAGGACATTCTTACCGTCGTCATTGATAACATTCAAGAAATTATTGGCTGCACCAAAGAAGAGGGCACCGAAGATTTCATATACGACTGCATTTTTAGGAACTTGTTTCAAGTCGCTGTCCTCAGACAATATAGGATCTTCTAGATTCCCCTTGTCCACCCACTGACGAATTTGAGCCACGTCTGACATGCGTTTGAGGAAGAGGAAGGCTGCTAGGACCATACCAAATTCGATGGCAACCACTAGGTCAAAGAAAACGGTTAAGATAAAGGTTACGATAAGGACTGCTACGTCACTCTTAGGAGCACGTTGAATCATACGAACAACAGTACGCCAACCGCTCATGTTATAACAGACAATCATTAGGATTGAGGCCAAACAGGTCATAGGAATCAATGAGGCATAAGGCATGAGAAAGAGTAAAATCAGAAGCAAGGTAAGGGCATGAACCATCCCCGCTACTGGTGTCCGTCCTCCATTTTTGACATTGGCTGCGGTACGGGCGATGGCACCCGTTGCAGGAATCCCGCCAAAGAGGGCTGACATGATATTCCCAACACCTTGGCCAATCAATTCAGCATTAGAGCGATGATTACCACCAATCATCCCGTCTGAAACAACGCAAGAAAGTAGGGATTCAATGGCTGCTAGTATGGCAATGGTGAAGGCTGGCGACATCATTTGACGAATCAAAGAAAATGATAGGTCAGGAACTGTGAAACTTGGAAGTCCTGCTTTGATGGTGTAAAGATCACCAATGGTTTTGACTGGCAGATGACCAAAAGCTACGATGGCTGTAGTCACAATAATTGCAACCAAAGACCCCGGAATTTTCTGAGAAAGGCGTGGCCAAAAGATTTGAATGACTAGGGCCAAGATACCAATTGCAAGTGTCGGCCAGCTAATACTTGAAAGATGCTTCCCATAAGCTAGAAGTTTTTCTAAGAACTCAGCTGGCACGGACTTCATCTCAAGGCCCAGGAAATCTTTAACCTGTCCAGCCACAATCCCAACAGCTATCCCCAAGGTAAAACCAAGTGTGATGGTTTTGGGAATGAACTTGATCAGGTCACCAAAACGCAGGAGCCCCATGATAATAAGCATGAGTCCCGCCATGAGCGTGGCAAGGGTCAAACCAGCCATACCATACTGGGCAATGATGCCATAGATGATGACAACGAAGGCTGCGGTAGGTCCACCAATCTGAACTCGACTACCTCCTAAGAAGGAAATAAAAAAGCCTGCAACTACTGCTGTGTAAAGACCTTGTTCGGGATTGACACCAGAGGCAATGGCAAGGGCAATCGACAAGGGCAGGGCAATGATAGCCACGATGACTCCTGCGATTAAGTCCTTAAGAAACTGGCCCTTAGAATAATTCCTGATGGTAGTGAAAAATTTGGGTGTGATATATTTTAAAGCGTCCATTTTTTCCTCCTAACTACTATCCTAAAACTCTTTAACTCAGTGAAATAACTCTTTTTCAATGAGTGTCAGACGCTTATCAATTTTACAATCTTATGATAGCATAGGAAAAGCTCATTTTCTAGGGGGTTGAGGGATTTAAAGCTATTATTTCAAGAATTTTTTAACTTTCTTAGTTTAGAAGTGAAGGTATCAAAAAACAAGTCCATAGTCTGGACTTGTTTTGAAAGATTCATTATGGATTACCAACTTGTTGGCAAGGAAATCGGAATGTTAAGTTTAACCTTCATCTTGCTATTGGTCACAGAGGCTTGCTCAATTTCATAGCCGATTTCTGGAAGCTTGAGCTGAATTTGGTCATTAACCATGCGAATACCACTGCTGGACTGGGCAATGCTCTTCTTGAGGTAAGGCAGAACCAGTGATTTTGGAACTGGAAGGCGACCCAGGTGGGCACCTGCCAAATCTAGTAGGATGACTTCCTTGTTAGTGCTGACCGTAAAATCAAGGCTAAATGTTGATCCGATAGGCCCAAGAGATACGGGAACCTTAGCTGTTAGATAGGAATCATTCAACTCTACGCTACTGTTTTGCAAGGTCTCGTCATTAGAATCAGCCATGCTTGCTTTTAGGATTTGACGAAACTGATTACTGTCAAGATTAATCTCAGTTGAAACCCCGCCTGATGAAAGGGACGCCCCACCAATACCAGCCTGGGCTAAATCAGCAAGGGATGTTTGTGTTGATACATTTTTTAATTGGTCCTGACTATCGATCTTGTCCGGAATAAGTAGAGCCGCCACTGCAAAAAAGAGCACAATGACGAGGACAAGGAGTCGTTTAAACCATTTCCACATAGGGATACCTCATTTCAATTTTTCACTTTTGACGTCTATTGTACTGTAATCAAGGGAAAAAAGCGAGTAAGAACTGGAAATTCTCTCATATTTTCTTAATGCAGGAGATATGGCTCCAGAACTTCAAAGACTTTTAAGTAAGCTTTGGCATAAAGGTGGACGCCGTCATAGGTGTGCTCAGCCTTCTGCTCTTTTCTATCATCAACCAAATCAGCATTACAATTAATGAAGTGGCAGCCATAGGTTTTGGCAATTTCCTCAAGAGCCTGGTTGCAACGGTCAAGATTTTCAGGAGTCCGCAGTTTCATCCACTGGATAGATGCCGGTGTCTGCCAAGGCAGATGTAGATTGGCTGGGTAAAAAGCCATCAGTTAAATCTTGGTATGGGGCAAAATAGCAAGTGTTTGCTCCAGAATTTGGCTGATATTTGCCGTCATATGTTGGAACTACTGATCTCCATAAGGCTCCTCGGTCATGTCATTGGTACCGATATTGATGAAAACCTTACTCGGTTGCAGATCCAAAAGTAGGGGATGGATATGCTGGAGAAATTCATCCGTATTCAAACCACTGATGCCCCGATTGTAGATGATATCGTCGATACCTCTACTCCTAGCGATTTCACAAATGGGAAAAAGCTCCATGAGAGAGGAGCCCGTGAAAAGCGTTTCCCCCTTGATAGCAACCTCATTTAGGTACTGATAGTTTTTAAGTTTGATAGTTTTTAAGTTTGATATCTTTTAATTCATCCATGTTAACTTTCTTCTATATAATTTTATCTAAATGAGGGAGAAGGCAAAGAGCAACCCTACAACCGTATTGGCCAAGGCGTGGATAAAGACACTAGGAAGAATGGACCCACTTGCTTTTATCTCATTGATAGCACCAAAAACGTAAGCTATGAGACTGATAAAGACCAAAATGGCAAAAGCCTTAAGGTAACCAGTTAGTTGGATAAACATAAGTGCATGGATGAGACCAAATAAGAGAGACTGAACCAGATTTGCTCCTAGAAATCCTAGTTTTCCTTGCATCCTTTTTAATAGAAAACCTCTAAAGAAGATTTCTTCTGGCAAGGCAGTCCCTAAGATAGCATAGGCTAGAATAGCAGGAAGAGCTCCAATTCCCTTTCCAGAAAAATCTGCTGTGGCCGTTTGGCTAGAGTCGAACCAAGCGAAGACGATAATTGAAAAAAGAAGAAAAACTAGACTAATACCCAAAATGGTCAGTAGTAATTGCCTCTTCTTCTGACTCTCAAATTTCTTCAACCCAATCCAGTCAAAGAAACCGACCTTTTTCCTGCTCCAAATTAACCAAGTGATAAAAGGAATGACAGAGACTATGAGCAGTTCCATAATACCGCTCATCAGTTTAGACATAAATAGGGTCATGAGTTTGTCCTCCATTTCTAATCAAAAGACAGCTTCGTTCTTTTGAAAACGATTACCTTTACACCATGATTATACTACTTTTAGGGGAAGAAAAAGCCCATTTTCACCAGTCTTGCCAGGTTTCTTTGGCACGAATCACACGGTCTTGCTTATAGTCAATATGGTAAACACGCCAACCACCAATCCAATCGTCCTTCAGCTTGTACTCAACACTTCCTTGAAGATTACTCCCCTTGCCCAAGAGTTTCTCAACTTCTTTTCTCGTCATGCCCTCAAGCTGATACTGACGGTGAAAGCTCCACATGAGTTTGTGTCGCATAGGAGCTGGTGTTTGAGCCCATTTTTCAGGAGTAAAAATCCGGTCTCGCGGGACAATGATTGCAAAATGAACCAGACAAATGATTTCAATGATTAAGCAAAAGGCTTTTCGTCGTTTTCGTCTGGTTTCTGGGGTGAGGTAGGCCATAGGATTACCTTACTTTCTCTTGTTTCCAATGGTCATCCAAAATCACTGTGTGCTCTTTAGAAAAGCGAATAAGGATGTCTCTGGCAACTTGTTGGGATACACGTGCGACATTGGTCAATTCTAATCCTAGCTCAGGTGTGTCGTGTTCCAAGCGATACTTGTCATCCTCGGATTCAACAAAGATAAAACTCATTGACCCTTTTTCGCTATAAGTGAGATAGAGACTATCGTAGGATACTGGAAGTTGCACCAAGGCATCCCAGATATCACTGTCACTTGGGGCTGTAATCGTCGCATAGTCCACCTGATCCGCTGTCGATATACGCATGACAAGGCCTTCTTCTACTTTCTTTTTAGGTGCTAGCCACTTAAATAAATGCATCGTTTTCCTCCTTTAGATGATGATTCCTTTTTGCTTGAGATTGTCCAGACATTCCTGTAAATAGGCGGTATCATGCTCAGGATAAATGATGGCTGGTAATGTCTCCGCTTCAAGCTTGTCGTAGGCTGGCATCTGCTTACCTCGATACTCCTTGTCTAACCACTCAGGGCTGACACGATAGCCACGTTTCGTCATTTCTTGCATAATAAGTTCATGGTATTTAAACAGGCGATATGGAGAATAGTCAAAAACATAGTTAACCGTAGCGTGTTTGCGTTGCCATCCCTTGCCACGAAGGGCACAACATTCTCGGTGTTGTCCTAATAATTGCTGACGGGGTAGTTTTGCAATCAAGTCTTGATGCCACAGTCTCATTTTGAACCCCCATTAATTAAGGTTGACTCCTCCAGATAGCGATTAGGATACTTGCTGAGGAGCTCTTTGACGGATTCCACCAAACCATGCTGAGGAATTTGGCCTGCCGCATAGCTATCCAGTTGGGACATAAACATTTCCTTTTCGCTGGCAGTCGCCTTTTTCTTAAAATACCCCCAGATATGTTGGAAGGCATTGACGACTTGACCAGGATTTTCAGGAAGGTCAAGTGCTTGATCAATGTAGGCTTGAACCTGATCCAAACTAACCTCTTCATTCTTGAGATAGTTACGGATTTCCAAGTAAATCTTGTTCGAATGGCTGAGCACCAGATACTTATTGGCTGCCCAAAGTCGCTCGCACTGGCGACGTGGATTGGTAATTGTCATTAGGAACCTTCCTTCTTGCTTTTTTATCAGTATAGCATAGTTTAAATAGGGATAATATATTATGCTTTTAAGAATCCGAAAGAGTAATTTTCAAGTATTTTCAGAAAAGGTTTTTTGCTTGGTTTGTTTGTAAGCGTTTGCTATACTTAAGGTATCAAAGAAAGGAGACAAGCCTATGACATTGTCCAAAAAACTCACACTTTCTCTTGCCTCTATGGCAGTTCTTGGTCTTTTAGCAGCCTGCTCAAACCAGAAAGCTCAAACACCTGAAAGCTCTGCTAGCACCCAACAAAGTTCAAGTAAGGTTTCATCTTCACAAAGCTCTGAAGCCTCTAAACAAACTGAAGGGCTAGATGGCACCTATAAAGGGACTGACGAAAATGATCGCATTACTCTTACCATCTCTGGAAATACTGGAACTTGGGAAGAGGACGAGGCAGATGGCGAGAAGGAAAGCAAGCCTGTGACAGTTAACTCTGACAATCAAAGTCTAACAATCGGTGACGACACCAAACACTATAAACTCGATGGTAATCAACTGACTATTGAAGATGATGACCACGATCCAAATGATACGGTTATCTTGACGAAATAAAATGAAAAACCTTAGCCGAACCGCTCTATGGAATTTAGCTAAGGTTTTTTATGTTATACTATAGGCAGAAAGAAAACGGATACAAAGAGGAGGTTGACGATGACTCAAAGAAGATTATGGGTGACGCTATTTGTTGTGTCGATTATTGTAACTCTTATTGGACTGGGATTTGCTGTCTATAACTATTATGTCTTTGATAAACCTTTCATGACGACTACTACAAAAGGGTTACTAGCTGCATTTTTCCTGTGTGCGACAATGGTTGCCATCAGCCTATCCAAATCAAATAAGAAGTAAAGATAAGAAAGAGGTGTAAGTTTGCGGACTTATACCTCTTTTCATACAACATTACTTAATCTTGTGTTTGTTCATTTTTTCTTCAAAGATGGCTGTCATGATTTCACGCAACTCTTGGCCTTCTTTTTTAGTCTTTAGATGATGAAGCCAAACGAGTCACCTCCTAAAAATGACACTATATCATTATGTCAACAGATAGGAAAGAAAAGCTCTCACCTAAATCAGGTGAGAGCTTGAAGTCTATTTCTATGATTTTCTCATGGCCACCAGCCAAAAGGCTACTAGAATTTCGAAAATAACAAGAAGGACAATCTGAGTGAGTGAACTCTGAACCAGCATAAGGACAGCCAGACTATCGATCAGCATATGAGCGAGGATACAAGGAACAGCTCCTCTCGAGTACTCTTTAAGAGCTCCCAAAAGAAAGGTATTCCCTAAAATCATCAGGTAAAAGATGAGATAGTTGGACGAGCCTGCTGTAATCCAAGGTAGTTGATAGATAGGGATATGCCAGAGGAACCAGATAATGGAAAGAACCATCATTTTAGTTATAAAGTGCTTACTAAAGTAAAGATGTTCTTGTAAAAACCAACGCCAACCGACTTCTTCCAGACCGCCATATAAAAAGGTCCAGGGGAGATATAGGAAGAAGGCTAAGAGGGAGTTCCCAGTAAAGCGAACATTCATGAGCAGGATTGAAATCCCATAATAGATGACGGGGATGATGAAAGCTAGGATCCAGGATAGGTGACTTTCTTTTTGAAGAAAGACCTTTTTGAAAAAATCGCCCAAAGATTTGACTTCACTCAACACAAGAGAAAAGATAGCCGCCATAATCAGGGGAATACAGTTCATTAGGATAAACAGTAGAGAGTCACCTGTGCTCTTTCCATCTGGGAAACACCAAAGGATAACTTGCCCTACTATAAATGTAGCAAGGAGGGCAGTCAGTGCATACCAGATAGCGACTGATTTTTTTGAAATAAATTTGCTCATTTTTCCTCCGTAACGGGATGGTAAAATTGACAGTATCTCTTTTTTATGGAAGGTTGATTCGTAATTGTAGAAATAAACACATTGTCTTTAAAAATCTTATTTAATCTTGTGTTTGTTCATCTTTTCTTCAAAGATGTCTGTCATAATCTTGCGGAGCTCTTCTCCTTCTTTTTCAGGAAGGTCTCCTTGACGTTTCGCCACGGCATAGAGTTCAGGGTATTGCTTGGCTACACGCTCGACTGTCTTAGTCGTCGCATGCCCTCTGACAAAGAAAGGAATGCGTTTAATCCATTCTTGTGGTACGAGAGCGAGCAACTTCTTAGCCGCTTCCTTATCAGAAATCTCAGCCGTACTCAAACCTTTCTCGATTTGCTTTTGTTCTTGTTCTGTAAAATCTTTTAATTCCATAACTTGCTCCTCTTTATCTTTATATAGTAAATTTTACACCCATGCATGAGAATATACAACTGATTGGGACTGATGGGACAAGCCATGAATTGAGTCAGTTATTAACAAGTATTGGCTTTTCAAAGATTGAAGAAAGGCAAAATCACAAATGGGTTTTGTATATTGTTATTAAAAGACATTAGGAAATTGATAGACAAATTCCCACTTGACTTAAGAAAAGCTCTCCCCCTTAGCAACACGAAAAGAGAAGACTAATTTAGTCTTCTCTCCATACTAGGTTGCGGAACATCAACAATTACTTTACTTTTATACCTCTAGTAAGTCCTATTCGTCCACAATTGCATCTTACAAATGGATACTTCTGTTAGAAGATAAGGAGATAAGGATCTTCAAGATAAGAAACAACTCTTGCTAAAAATTCAGCAGCTGGAAGGCCATCGATGACTTGATGGTCGAAGCTCAGACTCAATGGAAGATAGTCTTTTTGAACAACCTCTCCCTCCTCATTAAATGCTAAAGCTTGTTGAGTTGTTCCTACACCAAGGATTGCCACCTCTGGGGAATTAAGGATTGGTGTGAAGTATTCTACACCTGCCCCCCCTAGGTTCGTAATTGAGAAAGTAGAACCACTATATAGGTCAGATGCAAGTGTACCTTTTCGAGCTTGATTAGCCAAAGTCTTAATGCTTTGACCAAGATCTGCTAAAGTCATACGATCTGCGTCTTGAATCACAGGAACAACCAAACCATCATCCAAAGCTGTTGCCATACCAATATGAATGCGTTCGTGAATCTTATGAATTCCGCCACCATACCAAGCATTCAAAGCTGGAAAATCTCTCAAAGCTTTGGTTACTGCTTTAGTTAATAGAGTTGTGATACCTAGTTCACCATTTTCAAGTGGAGTATGGACCTTGGCCTTAAGTTCTTTACGGAATTTCAAAAGCTCAGTTAAATCAGCCTTACGATGGAGTGTCACTTGAGCAGAAGAATGAAGACTGTTCATCATACGTTCGGCAATAATCTTACGCATGCCTTGGAGTCCCTCACCGTATTGACCTGAGGTCATATCTTGTGGTAGAGGTTCAACGACCTTATCAACAACAAGACTTGGTTGGTAAGCTTCTACATCACGTCTTGTAATACGACCATTTCCACCTGTCCCTTTAATAAGGGAGATATCATAGCCTTTCTCAGCAGCCATCTTACGAGCCACCGGTGTAATAAAAATTCGTTCCCCACCAGTACGAGCTATAGGTGCTGTAGTAGATTTAGGACTAGACGGTGTTGAATCTTTAGCGACTTCAGTTGGAGCTTCCTCTTGTGCAGGAGCCTCTTGGGTTCCTACATCTTCTCCTTCCTGACCAACCCATCCAACGACTTCCTTACATTTAACTGTAACACCTTCACCATGCACAATGTCTAGAACAACCCCAGAAGCAGGGGATTCGACTTCACTAGTCAATTTTTCAGAACTAATTTCCAATAAAGGCTGACCACTTGTTACTGTATCACCAACTTGGACCAACCACTTTTGAATGAGTCCTTCAGTCATGGTTAGGCCGAGCTTGGGCATTAAAATTTCTGTTGCCATAAGTGCCCTCCTATCCTTTCAAGTCCTGAATCAATTCATCAGCTACTTTCAAAACCTTATCCGCATCAGGGATATAGGCTTGTTCTAAGTTTGTCGCAAATGGAACAGGAGTATTTGGAGCACAAACACATTTCACTGGTCCATCAAGATAATCAAAAGCTTTATCTGAAACGACAGATGCAATGTCAGTTGCAGTATTGTTATGTGGGTTGGCCTCATCCACAATAATTAAACGACCAGTTTTCTTCACGGAATTTAACACTGTTTCTTCATCCCATGGAGCAACTGTACGAAGATCAATCACTTCTACAGAAATGTTGTCTTTTGCCAAGCGGTCTGTGACCTCATAGGCTACATACAACATCTTACCAATTGTCACAATTGTTAAATCCTTACCTTCTCTACGAACGGCAGCCTTACCAATTGGTACAGTATAGTATTCTTCTGGCACTTCCCCTTTTAGTCCATATAAAGTCTTGTCTTCAGAAAAGATAACTACATTATCATCCTCTATTGATGCTAGGAGTAATCCTTTGGCATCATAAGGGGTAGCAGGAACGACCACCTTAATACCAGGAATCGATCCAAATAAACCGTAATAGGATCCAGAGTGTTGCGCAGCAGCTGAAGCTCCTGCCCCGTGCATAGTACGAACAACCATGGGAACTTTAGCTTTACCGCCAAACATGTAACGCATCTTAGAAGCCTGTCCTAATAGGGCATCAAAACAGAATCCAATAAAATCATTAAACATCAACTCTGGTACAGGTCTTAGTCCCGTAAGCGCCATCCCCACCGAAGCTGATAAATAGCCGTGCTCAGAAATCGGAGTATCAATAACACGTTCCCTGCCATATTTCGGCATCAATCCTCGTGTGATACCCATGACACCGCCCCAGGCATCCTCGTTATTATTTTCTAAGTGTTCAACATTAACACCACCTGAGATATCCTCTCCTAGGAGAACAACTCGCTCGTCTCTTTCCATGGCTTGATCGAGCCCTTCATTGATGGCTTTCATAAATAATGTTTCTCTAGTCATTATGAATCCTCCTCAATCAGTCTGCAAATACGTCTTCGTAGAGAGCTTCTTCTTTTGGAATTGGGCTCTCTTGAGCAAAGTGGATTGCATCTTCAACATCTTTTTGTGATTGGGCAACAATCTCATCCAATTCATCTTGGCTAAGGATACCCTTTTCAGTTACCAGGTCACGAAATACTTCCAAGGCATCCACATCTGCCCATTCTTTTTCGATTCCATCTGGTGCTTTGTATTTTTGCTCATCTCCTTCGAAATGGCCATGGTTACGATAAGTAATAGCTTCAATTAACGTTGGACCATCTCCACGACGCGCACGTTCAACGGCCTCTTTAGCCACTTGATAAACAGCAAATAAGTCCTTACCATTAACGCGAACTCCAGGCATATTGTAAGCTTGTGCACGTTCAGCAATTGTTGGAGAACCTGATGAATACCATTGTGGTGTTGATTCTGCAAAAAGGTTGTTTTCATTTACAAATACCACAGGTAGATTCCAAATAGAGGCCATGTTTAAGCACTCATGAAAATTACCTTCATTGGCAGCTCCGTCACCAAAGAAACACACAGCAACATCATCAGTCTTTAGATATTTGTTGCGCATAGCAGCTCCAGTCGCAAGACCAAAGCCTCCTCCTACCATACCATTAGCACCAAGGATTCCTTTATCCAAGTCAGCGATATGCATAGAGCCACCCTTACCTTTACCAAGCCCAGTAGACTTACCAAAGATTTCAGCCATCATTTTTTTAAGGTCTCCACCTTTAGCCACACAGTGTCCATGTCCTCGATGTGTGCTAGTAATGTAGTCTTTATCAGTCAAGTTAGCACATACTCCAGTCGCAATAGCTTCCTCACCTGAGTAAAGGTGAACAAATCCTGGAATTTGACCGATTGAAAAGAAATGTCGTGCATTTTCTTCAAAATTTCGAATATCCCACATAGTCTTATACATGGATTTAGCCTCTTCTTTTGAAACATTTTCCACACCAAGATCATGGGCAGTCTGAACCTTAACTTCTTCCTTGGTTAAGGTTTGTCCCTGATGTTTTTCTTTCATTAGGGCTTGTGGCAATTCTTGATAATGTGTCATATTGTTTCCTCCTTCTATAGAGAGCTTTATAAAAAACAAATATTATTGACAGATATATAGATTTGAAAAAATGAGAATGGCTGTGCTAAACCTATCCATCGACCTTAGGACCTTAAAATCAGTCTTGCAACTTCCTGAACCAACTCAGAAATTGTTGGATGTGCAAAAATTGTCTTATCAAGCTGATCAAGTGTTCCTTCAGCATCTTTCAAGACAATCAAGGATTGTAAAATATCAGTTGCATGTGGGCCAACGATAACGGCACCTAATAGTAGGTGATAGCGTTTTTCAGAGACAATTTTAACAAAACCTTTTGCTGAATTAGACGCAATGGCTCGACCATTATAAACATAAGGAAGTTGACCAACTGATATATCATATCCTTGTTGTACCGCCTCCTCTTCTGACAAGCCAAAGGAAGCAATCTCTGGCGTTGTAAAGAGCGACCGTGGAACACTTGAATTATCAACCGGTTCCTCAGCCTGACGACAAATGGCTCGAACAGCTTTGATTCCCTCGCTACTAGCAACATGAGCTAACATATATCCAGGAATCAAATCCCCAATCGCATAAACACCTGATTGAGATGACTCGTAATAACTATCTACCTTAATAAAGCCTTTTTCGGTCAGCTCCAAGCCCATCATTTGGGCTAACTCAATATTTGGCTTACGCCCTGTTGCTACAAGTAAGTTATCATAAGAGTAGGACTTGCCATTTGCTAGAATTACAGCATTTTCTTCAACTCTATCTATGCTAACTCCTTCCAGTATAGTAATTCCAAGTTGCTCCATCTTTTCTCTAATAATGGAACGTGCTTCGTCATCTTCAGTTGCCAAAATTGTTGGTGCAACCTCTATTACTGTCACATCCACACCTAGTGGAGCCATAGCAAAAGCTAACTCAACGGAAATAATACCCCCACCAATGATAACCAAACGTTGAGGAAGTTCCTTTAAGTTGAAAAAGCTATCTGTTGTCAAATAGTCAACATCGTTAATACCAGAAATAGGAGGAATAAATGGATGACTCCCCGTCGCCAAAATAACAGACTTACCTGAGACTCTTTCACCATTAACTTGGAAGGTTTTATCAGAAATATAAGCTGCCTCACCTTCAATATAGGTGATCCCTAATTGTTTAAAACTTGATTGAATACCAGACTGTAGTGTTGCTACGACTTGATCTTTGCGAGCAACAAGTTTTTGAAAATCAAGATTATCATTTAAAACTGTCACTCCATACTGAGAGGCTTCTTTAGCAGCTAATAGCCAATGGGCATGTTCAAGATAGGCTTTGGATGGGATACATCCAACGTTCAAACAGGTGCCACCTATGAAGTTTTTCTCAATGACAGTTACCTTTTTACCTAAACGGGCAGCTTCTTCAGCAGCAACATAACCACCAGGACCTGCCCCTATAATGAGAATATCACATTGACTCAAAACAATACTCCTTTCTAGAATGGAAGTCGGCTGTTAGCCGAACCACTTCAAGTAGGACAAAAACTCGGAGATATTTTTGAAAGCGTTTTCTATACTTTGATTATAAAACTAATACTTATGAAAATCAAGTAATTCACTGAAAATGCGATGTTTTGGTGGTGAAAACATTCACAAGTAATGCAAACGTTTGCCATTCCCTATTCGGGATGACGTCAGCACTTATACTTTGCTGATTTTTATATACACTAGATAAATACAAATCTCCCCAATCATTAAATAATTCTTCAAAATGTTATAAAAAACACTCTAGCGTCTATAGCTTGGATAAAACTATAGAAATTAGAGTGCTTTTACTATGTATGAGAAAGAATATGTATATAGAATTAAAAAGGAATTTTAATTAATCTAAAGAAAACTGATTTTTCACCTGAGTAATATCGTAATGTTAAGGATTTGTCATAGTTTTTGGTGTTGTTTTAAAAGTGAGTAGTTAGGAGTAAAACAACCTTAAATTTCTTGTAGAGCAATTTCCATGTTTTAAGTGAAAAATCAATCGATTTTAGAACTATTTATCGTCCTTTTTAATCATATTTTTCACACCTTCGATAGCTCCTTCAACAGCATCTTTGGCATCTTCGGCAACTTCTTTCACTTTTGAGACTGCTTTTTCAGCAGCACCCTCTTTTTCTGTTTTTTTATCACCAGTTACTTTTCCGAAACCTTCTTTAATAGCGCCTTTAGCTTGGTTAAGTTTTTCTTCTACTGACATAGTGTCAACCTACATTAATGAATTGTTTTAAATATTGAAAGGAATATGTAAAGAACTTAGATTGTTCAAAAGAGGATTGATTTTCCACTTGAGTAATCTTTTAAAGATATTGATTTGTAGATAAATTGAATGTAATCAGTATAAATGAGTTATTAGGAATAGGATATGACATCCCTATCTTTTTCATACAGTAGTTTTTAAGACTTTGTGTGAAAAATCAATTAATCTTAGAACTATTTATCGTCCTTTTTAACCATATTTTTAACGCCTTCGATTGCTCCTTCAACAGCATCTTTGGCATCTTCGGCAACTTCTTTAACTTTTGAAACTACTTTTTCAGCAGCTCCTTCTTTTTCAGTTTTTTCATCACCAGTTACTTTTCCGACACCTTCTTTAATAGCGCCTTTAGCTTGGTTAAGTTTTTCTTCTACTGACATAGTGTTACCCTCCATTGGAAAATTAGATTATTGAAAATGAACGTTTTTAAACTTTTTTAGGCATAAAAGAATTTAGTGAACTCTTGGTTCTGATTTAGCAGTCGCTTCTGAGACAGCTTCAACGCCTTCACTAACTTTTTCCTTTGCAGCCGAGAAGCCATCACTCAATCCCTGTTTTGCGCTTTCAAACTTATCGGAAGTAAATTCACTTGTTGATTCAACAACTCCAGTTACTCGATCTTGTAGGCTTACTGAGTCTGCTTCATGTTGCTCTTTAGTCTTGATATCAACAACATCTACATTAACTTCAACCACTTCCAAATCAGTCATCTTAGAAATTTCTGAAACAACAACCTCTTTGATTTTCTTGTATAGTTCAGGAACATTCTTTTGATATTCGACAATTACGTTCAAATCAACAGCAACTTGCTCTTTACCAACTTCAACATTGACTCCGCTTGCAACGTTATCAGTATTGACAAGTTTTTCAGCTAGGTTTGAGAAAAAGCCTCCATCAATAGCCAGCAAACCTGGAATATTTTCTAAAGAAAGACCAATAATTTTTTGAATGACTTTATCTTCGTAGGTCAATTCGCCTTTTACTTCTTCTACTTTTTTTTCTACTTTTGACATATGAATCTCCTTTACTATTTAAATAATTGTTTTTGTTGAATATAATATCCAATTCCAACTCCTAGAATGGCGCAAATCAAGACAAACAAAGTCTTAAAAAAACCATAGGATAGGATGAAGCAAGCTAAGATAGCACCCGCTAATCCGGAAAGAAATGGATATTGGTATTTTTTAAACCATTCCATTTTTTACTTCCTTACTTTACACGACTAACAGTTTTTTTACGTGGTGGTTTTGGCTTGTATTCTTTTACAGAAATATACAGTTTTACACGATGATTCATTCCAAAAAACTGTGTCAATCCATCAGCAATCTCATCTTTAATTATTTGAGTTCGTTTAATAATGTTGTCTGATGGAAGCATTTGTCCTTCTACGTGAACTAAACATTTATTCTTACGACTGTTTACCTTAATAGTAGGATCCTTTATAAAATTGTGATTAGCAACCACACAACGAACAAATCCTTCAATAGCTGAATTTTTTAATTTTAGTTCACCATCGACATCAGGTAATTGAATCTCTAAATATTGTTTAGGATAAAAGAGTATAACAAGCATTAGAAACAACACTACAGCTGAAAGTACTAGAGCACCCCAGAAAATATATCTTGAAAGATAAAAGTCTAAAAAGGAAATTTGTTTCCAATCAACTAAATGAAGTCCTAAGCCACTGACTTTATGATAATCTAGCAAAATAGGAATCAAAATTGTCAAGATTAAAATACATAAAATAAGGTAAAGTATTTTTTTGGTTTTTGACATATTGAATCCTTTCATCAACAGAATTTGAACTGTGATCTATTCCTGTCAAAAAGATTCAAGTTCATTCTTTTTTCCCTAGGAAAAATGATACTACTGCAACAACAATGACCGCTCCCAAGATTGATGGAATTAATGCCATTCCTGCTAGACTAGGTCCCCATGCACCGAAAAGTGATTGTCCAACAGATGAACCTACTAAACCTGCAAAGATATTAGCGATTATTCCCATGGAACCTCCCTTTTTAGTGATTCCACCTGCAATAAGACCGATAAAGCCTCCTACGATAATAGCCCAAAGCATAATGTCTCCCCCTTTCTAAATTGAGGAAAGTTAGATTGTTTGGAAAATCAAACAATCTAAAGAGTTACATTTTAGCTAAAACATTTTTTATATTAATCTTAACAATCATAAGATTAATGTAAGTATATACCTGTTAATAACAGTATAAGTTAATTAAATTGATAAGTCAATGAAAATGTTTGCGCTTACAAAAAAATAGAATGAAAAGCATTAATCGTTTTTGCAAACGATTGCATAGATTTGCAAGTATTTTATGTTATGATTCTTGTAGTTTTTTGAACCTGTCACTTATACACATCA
>NZ_JACLQJ010000016.1:0-57398 GCF_016648665.1 Streptococcus sp. 23.2 | reverse complement strand
TGATAAGCTTTTGATTTATATAGATGTTGAGAATGTTAAAAGTAAGTTTATACCAATCAGTTTAGGTTTTAAAAAGGAAAGCGAAATTTCCCAATTCGAGTTCTATAATGGATCCTACCATGATTTTGAAATTTATGGGCTAAATGTGAATGAAGGAAATATAGCAAATGATTAAAGTGAATTTTTTTACAAATAAATAACTATCAGAGAGTTTTGATTTTACCCCATTATCTAGGTATGATGTAAGAGTTAGTATTGAACATCAGAAAAGCAAAAATTTTTCTGACCCCATAACATTGCTTATTGATTTATTTTTGTAATTAAGATATAAAAAATCCCCACCAGAAAGAAATTCTGGTGGGGTATTTGGTGGGGAACCAAATATAATTAATTAGATTTTAGCGTTTTAAAACAATTCAAAATGCTGTTAAATCAATCAAGTCACTTTAAATTAGGTTTATATTTTATTCCCACTCTACAGTTGCAGGTGGTTTACTTGTAATATCGTAGACAATACGGTTAACGTGGTCAACTTCGTTAACGATTCGAACAGAAATCTTTTGAAGAACTTCCCATGGAAGTTTCGCAAAGTCAGCTGTCATACCGTCGATTGAAGTGATAGCACGGATAGCGATAGTGTAGTCGTAAGTACGGCCATCACCCATAACACCGACAGAACGAACGCCTGTGTTAACAGTGAAGTATTGCCATACATCACGATCAAGACCAGCTTTGGCAATTTCTTCACGAAGGATAGCATCAGACTCACGAACGGTTTCAAGTTTCTCTTCAGTGATTTCACCCATAACGCGGATGGCAAGTCCTGGTCCTGGGAAAGGTTGACGCCAAACGACTTCATCAGGCATTCCCATTTCAGTACCAAGGGCACGAACTTCGTCTTTAAAGAGGGTATTAAGTGGTTCAATCAATTCAAATTGCATGTCTTCTGGAAGACCACCAACGTTGTGGTGAGATTTGATTGTTTGAGCTGTCTCAGTACCTGATTCAATAATATCAGTATAGAGCGTTCCTTGAGCTAGGAAGTCTACACCTTTAAGTTTGCTTGCTTCGTCATCAAAGACGTAAACAAACTCGTTACCAATGATTTTACGTTTTTTCTCAGGATCATCAACACCAGCCAAGAGGTCTAGGAAGCGTTTAGAAGCATCAACACGGATAATGTTGAGGCCAAATTTACCTCCAAGCATCTCCATAACTTGGTCACCTTCACCTTTACGGAGAAGACCGTGGTCAACGAAGATACATGTCAATTGATCACCGATAGCTTTTTGCAAAAGGACACCAACAACAGATGAGTCAACCCCACCTGAGAGTCCAAGAAGGACTTTACGGTCACCAACTGTTTCACGGATTTGTGCAATTTGCATATCTACGAAGTTAGCCATTGACCAGTCACCTTTGGCACCACAGATACCAAAAGCAAAGTTTTTCAAAATGTCGTTACCATATACAGAGTGACGAACTTCTGGGTGGAATTGGATACCATAGAAGTTTTTCTCGGTATCTTCCATCGCAGCGAATGGGCAATCCACTGAGTCACCAACAAGATGGAAACCTTCTGGAATTTCTGTAACAGCATCACCGTGGCTCATTAGAACGACTTGTTCTTCAGGAGTTTCAGCAAAGAGCTGTGATTGGGCACGAAGGCGAAGTGTTGATTGGCCATACTCACGGTTACCTGCTTCACCAGCTGGAACAACTTTACCACCGAGTTTGTGGGTCAAAAGTTGCATTCCGTAACAGATACCAAGAATTGGGATACCTAGCTCGAAAATTTCTTCGTCAATACCAAATGCATCTTCGGCATAAACAGAGTTAGGACCACCAGAAAGTACGATACCGATAGGATTGATGGCACGGACTTCATCAGCGGTAATTTTATGGCTCTTCAATTCAGAGAAAACACCAAATTCACGAATACGACGTGCAATCAGCTGATTGTATTGGCTACCATAGTCTAGAACAATGATTTTCTGCACATCATTCAAAGTAGAAATGTCAGTCATTATTACCCTTTCTTTTTACGTCACACATGGACTCTTTCTTATGCAATCATTGTATCACAAATTTATGGACTTAGCACCTAGATTTATACGAGAAACTGTAAGTATCATACTCATCTTTACAATTCTGTTACTTTTTTTGTAAAATAGGGGTACAGAAGGGGGTATTAGATGTTACCAGCGTACATTCGCATACATGATAAGATTAAGGAAGATGTTGATGATGGCACTTGGAAAATCGGGCAACGTCTCCCTAGCGAGCGAGATCTTTGCGAGACTTTTGATGTGAGTCGGATGACTGTGCGTCAGGCCATAACACTTTTAGTAGACGAGGGGATTTTAGAGCGTAAACCAGGCAGTGGAACTTTTGTGGCTAGTAGTCGAGTTAAGGAAAAGATGCGTGGAACTACGAGTTTTACGGAGATTGTCAAATCCCAAGGCAAGAAACCATCTAGTGAGCTTATTTCTTATCAACGTGTACATCCAAATGAGTTTGAAATCAAGAATTTAGGTGTTTTACCGCAGTCCTATGTCATTCGTATGGAACGTGTTCGCTTTGCCGATGACATTCCAGTTGCCTATGAGATTGCTAGTATCCCTGAGAAAATTATCCGAGGTTTTAAGGAATCAGAAATTACCGAACACTTCTTCAAAACCTTAACTGATAATGGCTATGAAATAGGGAAAAGTCAGCAGACCATATCAGCCAGTTTGGCCAATAGTAGTCTAGCCAAGCACCTAAAGGTTAAGATTGGTGATGCTCTCTTGAGTTTGACACAGATTTCCTTCCTCCAAGACGGGCAGGCTTTCGAATATGTACGAAGTTACTATGTTGGCGACCGTTTTGAATTTTATTTGGAGAACAATTAACAGTCACGGCTTTTTTCTGCACAAGAATCGTGCTAACACCATGATTTTATGGTAAAATGGAGCTTATGGAAATTGAAAAAACCAATCGCATGAATGCCTTGTTTGAGTTCTATGCAGCCTTGTTAACAGATAAGCAGATGAACTATATTGAGCTATATTATGCGGATGATTATAGTTTGGCAGAAATTGCCGAGGAATTTGGTGTGAGTCGTCAGGCTGTATATGATAACATCAAGCGTACTGAGAAGATTTTAGAAGCTTACGAGATGAAACTACATATGTATTCAGATTACATTGTTCGTAGCCAAATATTTGATGATATCATGGAAAAATACCCAGACGATAGCTATCTTCAGGAACAAATTGCTGTGCTCAGCAGTATCGATAATAGAGATTAGACCCAAGCAGAAAGTAAGAGAGGAAATGACATATGGCTTTTGAAAGCTTAACGGAACGCTTGCAAGGCGTTTTCAAAAATTTAAGACGTAAAGGAAAACTTTCAGAGAAAGAAGTTCAAGAAGTCACTAAAGAGATTCGTTTGGCACTTCTTGAAGCAGACGTAGCCCTACCAGTTGTTAAGACATTCATTAAACGTGTTCGTGAACGTGCTGTAGGTCACGAAATCATTGATACTCTTGATGCTTCGCAACAAATCATCAAGATTGTTAATGAAGAATTGACAGATATTCTTGGGTCTGAAACATCTGAAATTGAGAAATCTCCAAAGATTCCAACTATCATAATGATGGTTGGTCTCCAAGGGGCTGGTAAAACAACCTTTGCTGGTAAATTGGCTAATAAGCTGATTAAAGAACAAGAAGCCCGTCCAATGATGATTGCGGCGGATATCTATCGTCCTGCAGCCATTGACCAGTTGAAGACTTTGGGACAACAAATCAATGTTCCTGTTTTTGATATGGGTACAGAGACACCGGCGGTTGAGATTGTCAAAAATGGTTTGGAACAAGCGCGTGCCAATAAGAATGACTATGTCTTGATTGATACGGCTGGTCGTTTGCAGATTGACGAGACTCTCATGCAAGAATTGCATGATATTAAAGATTTTGCTCATCCAAACGAAATTCTCTTGGTTGTAGATAGCATGATTGGTCAGGAAGCTGCTAACGTTGCCAAGGAGTTCAATGAACAACTAGATATCACAGGTGTCGTTCTTACTAAAATTGACGGTGACACACGTGGTGGTGCGGCTCTTTCTATTCGTGAGATTACTGGTAAGCCAATTAAATTCACAGGTACTGGTGAGAAAATCACAGATATTGAGACTTTCCACCCAGACCGTATGTCAAGCCGTATCTTAGGTATGGGTGACCTTCTTACCCTTATTGAAAAAGCTTCTCAAGAGTACGACGAGAAAAAATCTCTTGAGTTGGCTGAAAAGATGCGTGAAAACACCTTTGACTTCAATGACTTCATCGACCAATTAGACCAAGTGCAAAATATGGGTCCTATGGAGGATTTGCTTAAGATGTTGCCAGGTATGGCTAACAATCCAGCCTTGGCTAATGTTAAAGTAGACGAGAAACAGATTGCACGCAAGCGTGCCATTGTATCATCAATGACACCAGAAGAGCGTGAAAATCCAGATCTTTTGACACCAAGTCGTCGTCGCCGTATTGCAAATGGTTCAGGGAATACCTTTATTGAAGTAAACAAGTTTATTAAAGACTTCAACCAAGCCAAACAAATGATGCAAGGTGTTATGTCTGGTGATATGGAGCAAATGATGCGTCAAATGGGTCTTAACCCAAATAATCTTCCAAAAAACATGCCCAATATGCCTGATATGGGTAATATGGACATGTCTGCTCTTGAAGGCATGATGGGTGGCGCAGGTATGCCAGACCTTGGTGATATGGACCTTAGTCAAATGCTTGGTGGTGGTCTTAAAGGTAAGGTCGGTTCCTTTGCCATGAAACATGCGATGAAGCGTCAAGCCAACAAGATGAAGAAAGCTAAGAAAAAACGTAAATAAGAAACTTAGAACGCTAGGGCACTTTGCTCTAGTGTTTTTTTCTGAAAATTATTGACTTATATAACTATACACTGTAATATACTAATGTATATACAGTAAAAGGAGTAAATAATGAAACCTAAAAAGAGAATTCAAGAAATGACCTTTGCAGCTTTATTAACTGCAATTGCTATCCTTATCCCAAGTATTATGCCAATTAAACTAATCATCCCACCGGCTTCGTATACTTTGGGGAGTCATGTTCCAATATTTCTAGCTATGTTTATATCGCCCTGGGTAGCAGCTTTTGTTATCTTAGCTTCTAGTTTGGGATACTTTATGGCGGGCTATCCGATTGTGGTTGTTTTTAGAGCCTTTTCTCATATTATATTTGGTTTTTTAGGCGCACTCTATTTGAAAAAATTTCCACAAACGATAGAAAACCATAAATCATCATTACTTTTCAACTTTGTTTTAGGACTTATCCATGCCTTAGGTGAAGTTCTTGCTTGCGTGATTTTTTATTCTGTAACTGGTGAGGATTTCCAAAAACTGTTCTATGTTCTTTTTGTTTTAGTTGGTTTTGGCACTATTATCCATAGTATGATAGACTATGTAATAGCATTAACGATTTTCAAAAGTATTCGAAAAATACGCTAGTTGAAAGAGGGAGGGTTTGTCTATGGCTTCAAATCGAAAAGAAGAATTATTGGCACTCTTAAAGGGAGCTAAAGAAGCAATGAATGGACAAAGTTTGGCGGAGCATTTTGGTGTGACACGTCAAATCATTGTTCAAGATATTGCCCTCTTACGTGCAGATGGTGCCCAGATTATTTCAACTAATAGGGGCTATATCTATAAAAGTAGCGATGACAATTGTTATATACGTAGGCTGTTTAAGGTGAATCATACTGTGTTAGATATGAAAGATGAGCTTTTGGCTATTGTTGATAATGGAGGACGTATTCAAAATATCATGATAGATCATCCAGTTTACGGAGAAATTCAGACTTTGTTGAAATTGACTTGTCGTCGAGATGTTAGTCATTTTTTAGATCAATCATCGTCAAATGACTTTCGTCCCTTATCTGATTTAACAAATGGTGTTCATTACCATCTTGTCGAAGCAGATAGTGAACAGGATATGGCTTATATAGAAGAGGCACTAAACCATCTAGGATTTTTAGTTAAAGAATAATACAAAAGAGAATTGTAAAAGTAGTTAGTTTCACTTGAAGTTAACTGCTTTTTTTGATAAACTTATGTTAGTTTATTAACTTACGGAGGTAGCTATGTTTTCAGGACAACGACTTAAGGAAATTCGAGAAGCACAAGGAATGAGTCAGGCAGCAGTGGCTAAGCATCTAGGAATTTCTCGCTCCTCTTATTTTAACTGGGAAAATGGTAAGACGAAACCAAATCAAAAGAATCTATCAGTATTGGCTGAACTTTTTGGTGTAGCTGAGACATATTTTCTATCTGAACATGAGATTGTAGAAGTGTACTTGGAATTAAATGAGGAAAATCGTCAGGAAGCTTTGCGACTCACTAAGGCTCTCTTGGAGGAGCAAGAAGCAGAAAAGCAGAAGGCACCTGTTATTCCGTTATATTCTTACAAAGTTTTCGAGCGTTTGTCAGCCGGAACGGGTTATACCTACTTTGGTGATGGCAATTACGATGAAGTTTTCTATGATGAAGAATTAGATCATGATTTTGCGTCATGGGTATTTGGAGACTCTATGGAACCTACCTACCTAAATGGAGAAGTAGTGCTAATCAAACAAACAGGCTTTGATTATGATGGAGCTGTTTATGCTGTAGACTGGGATGGTCAAACCTATATCAAAAAGGTCTATCGTGAGGAAGAGGGCCTTCGTTTAGTTTCTCTCAATAAACGTTATGGTGATAAGTTTGCACCCTATGACGAAGATCCTCGAATCATTGGTAAGATTGTTGGTAACTTTATGCCTGTTGAGGGGTAGGCAACTTTTATCAATTGGGCATCTCAAATTAAATCTGTTATAATACTAAGTAAAGCAAAGCCAATGATTTGGCTTTTTTTAAAGATTTTAAATGATATTTTGCTAAGAATACAAAAGGAGAAACATATATGGCTACTATTCAATGGTTTCCAGGTCACATGTCTAAGGCCCGTCGACAGGTTCAGGAGAACCTTAAACATGTTGATTTTGTTACAATTTTAGTGGATGCACGTTTGCCACTTTCGAGTCAGAACCCTATGCTGACCAAAATTGTTGGCGATAAACCAAAGCTTCTAATTCTCAATAAGGCTGACCTGGCTGACAGTAATCGTACGAAAGAATGGCGTACCTATTTTAAGAGTCAAGGGATTAAAACCTTGGCCATCAATTCCAAGGAACAATCTACAGTTAAATTGGTAACAGACGCTGCTAAGAGTCTTATGGCTGACAAGATTCAACGGCTACGTGAACGCGGTATTCAGAAAGAGACCTTACGAACCATGATTATTGGGATTCCAAATGCAGGGAAATCTACCTTAATGAACCGCTTAGCTGGTAAAAAGATTGCTGTTGTAGGAAATAAACCCGGCGTTACAAAAGGTCAACAGTGGTTGAAGTCTAATAAAGACTTGGAAATTCTTGATACTCCAGGTATTTTGTGGCCTAAGTTTGAAGATGAATTGGTTGGATTGAAACTCGCTTTGACTGGTGCCATCAAGGACCAGCTATTGCCAATGGATGAAGTGACGATATTTGGACTCAACTATTTTAAAACTTACTATCCTGAACGTTTAGAGGAACGCTTTAAAGGGATTGACCTTGAAGAAGAGGCACCAGAAATCATTATGGAAATGACTCGAAAACTTGGCTTCCGTGAAGATTATGACCGTTTCTATAATCTATTTGTCAAAGAAGTTCGTGATGGAAAACTAGGACGTTACACACTTGATATTGTTGGGGTCGATACTGATGGCGACAATTAAAGAAGTCAAAGAGCAATTGGCCACTTTGACAGACCTTGACGATCATCGATGGGCAAGTTTTGAGGAAGACAGTCGAGCTGGTGTACAGACTGCCATTAAGCAACGCCGTAAAGCTATCCTAGCTGAGATTGCTGAGGAAGAACGCTTAGAGATGATGCTCAGTTATGAAAAATCGCTTTATGCTCAGGGAGTTGAACTCATTGCAGGTGTTGATGAAGTTGGACGTGGCCCTTTGGCTGGGCCAGTGGTAGCTGCAGCGGTTATTTTACCAAAGCTTTGCAAAATAAAAGGTCTTAATGATAGTAAAAAAATACCAAAATCAAAACATGAAGCTATTTATAAGCAGGTCATGAAGGAAGCGGTAGCTGTCGGGATTGGTATAAAGGACAATCATGTGATTGACGATGTTAATATTTATGAAGCAACCAAGCTTGCTATGGCTGAAGCTATTGAAAAACTTAGTCCCAAACCAGAACATTTGTTAATTGATGCCATGACTTTGGACTTACCAATAGGACAAACATCAATTATAAAAGGGGATGCTAATTCTTTATCAATTGCGGCAGCATCTATCGTAGCAAAGGTAACCCGGGATAAGATGATGGCTGATTATGATCAGGAGTTTCCTGGTTACGCATTTGCCAAAAATGCAGGCTATGGTACTAAGGATCATCTGTCTGGCATAGATAACTTTGGTGTTACTCCAATTCATAGAAGAAGCTTTGAACCCATAAAGTCAATAATAAAAAGTAGGTGAAGTGGCGTGATTTTAGCTATTGATATTGGAGGAACCTTTATCAAGTTTGGGTTAGTTGATGATGATTTTAAGATAAGCAATCAATCTAAAGTTCCAACACCACCAACGTTAGACGACTTTTGGTTGACTTTAGAGCATATTGTCTCGTCTCACAAGGATATCATTTCTGGGATTGCCATTGCGTGCCCAGGAGAAATAAATAGTAAACGTGGCTTCATTTTCAAGGGAGGTCTTATCCCATATTTAACGGCTATTCCTCTTGGGTCACGATTGACTAAAACATTTCAACTGCCTGTAAAGGTTATCAATGATGCTGATGCGGCAGCTTTGGCTGAAGCCAGATATGGAAGTCTACAAGATTTAGATTGTGGGGCAGCCTTGGTTTTAGGTACGGGTGTTGGTTTAGGACTTGTCTCACAGGAGGTCTTGTTATCACCTCTGTCAGTCACCCAATATCTGCGAGCTCCAAGTCCCCAAAGCATGAGTCAAACCTCTCTACCTTTCCAGTGGGAATTGTTTATGCATGGCTTAGTAAGTCTTGTCGATAATAAGGGGTCTGCAGTAGGCTTTGTTCATGAAGCCAGTCAATTACTTAGGTTAAATCAAGACGATGGTCCAGCCGTATTCTCAGCTATAGAGGGAAATCAGTCGGAAGACCTAAATCTTTTATTTAAAGACTATTGTCATGAAATTGCTGTTCTTGTGCTAAATTTACAGAGCTTCTTTAGGCTGGAGAAAGTTGTTATCGGTGGTGGTATCAGTAGGCAAGGTACTTTAATAGAAGGAATAAGCGATGCCTATGAGGAGTTATTTAAGGATAAGTCTGAATTAGGTCTTGAGCCCATAACTATTCAAGCCTGTCAATTCCATAACGATAGTAACCTACTGGGAGCGGCGTCTTATTTTGCTTCTGAAAATGATTTGTAATCACGGAAAGTTCCATAATGGAGCTTTTTTCTTTTCTGTTACGAATAATGAAAAGGAGGTATCTATATGAATAATTTTGAACTTTTTAAACTTAAAGCCGCTGGGTTGACGAATTTGAATATCTTAAATATTTTGGACTATCAAAAGACTCAAGATAGAAAATTGAGTTTACGTGATATGGCAGTGGTATCCAAGTCTAAAAATGCCGTTCTTTTTATGGAAAAGTATAAGAGTTTAGATATTAAGCAACTCAAAGAACAGTTTGAACGTTTTTCTACGTTATCGATTTTTGATAAAGAATATCCCATTGAGCTGAAGCATACCTATAATCCTCCTGTCCTCCTTTATTATCAGGGGAATCTTGATTTACTGAGTAAACCAAAGCTAGCTGTTGTTGGGGCAAGAAAGTGTTCTGAAACAGGCAAACAGTCCGTTCGCAAAATTGTTAGTGAACTTGGGAATCATTTTACTATTGTGAGTGGATTGGCGCGTGGGATTGATACTTGTGCGCATATGGAGGCCTTGAAAAATAAGGGGAACACCATTGCAGTTATCGGGACCGGACTTGATGTTTATTATCCTAAAGAAAATAAAGCTTTGCAGGACTATATGGCCAAAAATCATTTAGTTCTTACAGAATATGGACCGGGTGAACAGCCTCTCAAGTACCACTTTCCTGAACGCAATCGGATTATTTCTGGATTGTGTCAAGGAGTTATGGTCGTAGAAGCAAAACTTCGCTCAGGAAGTCTGATTACTTGTGAGCGTGCCATGGAAGAAGGTAGAGATGTTTTTGCTATTCCAGGAAATATTTTAGATGGAAAATCAGACGGATGCCATCACTTAATTCAAGAGGGCGCAAAGTGCATTACGACAGGGTTTGACATCCTTTCAGAGTTTTCTTAAAAATCAAAGTTCTCCTATAGAGAAAAAGTTTTTAATTGACAGTTAAAGAAAAGGAAGGTATCATGTTAGTTGCTCGGTCCAAGATGTTTCATTTTTTAATGTCTTGTGACTAGATTTTAGACAGATGAGTGGCGCAGCCAGTTTATAACATTATAAGGAAATAGTCTATGGCGACAGCAACGACAACAAAAACGAAAACTAAAACAACAAAGAAAACGACAGCCAAAAAGGCGACTAAAAAGAGAGCGACACCAAAGAAAAATTTGGTCATCGTGGAGTCTCCTGCTAAAGCGAAAACGATTGAGAAGTATCTTGGCCGCAATTATAAAGTTGTAGCCTCTGTTGGGCATATCCGTGATTTGAAAAAATCAAGTATGTCGATTGATTTTGAAAACAACTACGAACCTCAGTACATTAATATTCGAGGTAAGGGACCTCTTATCAATGAATTGAAGAAAGAAGCTAAAAAAGCCAAGCAAGTCTTTCTCGCAAGTGACCCGGACCGTGAAGGGGAAGCCATTTCATGGCATTTGTCACATATTCTTGGATTAGAGCCAGATGATAAGAATCGTGTCGTTTTTAACGAAATCACTAAAGATGCGGTAAAAAATGCCTTTGTAGAGCCACGCGCCATTGACATGGACTTGGTAGATGCCCAACAAGCTCGTCGTGTCTTGGACCGTATTGTGGGTTACTCTATTTCACCGCTTCTATGGAAGAAGGTTAAGAAAGGTCTTTCTGCAGGTCGTGTACAATCAGTAGCGCTTAAGCTTATTATTGACCGTGAAAATGAAATTAAGGCCTTTAAACCAGAAGAATACTGGACTATTGATGGTGCTTTTAAGAAGGGTGCTAAGAAGTTTCAGGCTAGCTTCTATGGCTTGGATGGTAAAAAGCTTAAGCTCAACAATAATGACGATGTTCAAGCCGTTCTCTCTCGTATCACAAGTGATGACTTTAACGTTGATAAAGTGGAGAAAAAAGAACGTCGTCGTAATGCGCCATTGCCATATACAACTTCATCTCTCCAACAGGATGCTGCAAATAAGATTAACTTCCGTACACGTAAGACCATGATGGTTGCCCAACAGTTGTATGAAGGGATTAATCTTGGTTCAGGCGCTCAAGGTTTGATTACCTATATGCGTACAGACTCAACACGTATCAGTCCAGTGGCTCAAAACCAGGCTGCTGAATTTATTACAGAACGCTTTGGTTCTAAGTATTCAAAACATGGCAGCAAGGTGAAAAATAGTTCGGGAGCACAAGATGCCCATGAGGCTATTCGTCCGTCAAATGTTTTCCAAACACCAGAAAGCATCGCTAAGTATTTGGATAAGGACCAACTCAAGCTTTATACTCTTATTTGGAATCGTTTTGTAGCGAGTCAAATGACAGCTGCAGTATTTGATACGATGAAGGTGACCTTGTCTCAAAACGGAGTCATTTTCACTGCAAATGGTAGCCAAATCAAGTTCGATGGTTATATGGCCGTTTACAACGATTCTGATAAGAACAAGATGCTTCCTGATATGGCTGAAGGTGATACGGTTAAGAAGGTTGTGACAACGCCTGAACAACACTTCACGCAACCACCTGCTCGCTATTCTGAAGCGACTCTGATTAAGACGCTGGAAGAAAATGGTGTTGGTCGTCCGTCAACTTATGCACCGACACTTGATGTTATTCAACGTCGTTACTACGTCAAATTGGTAGCTAAACGTTTTGAACCAACAGAGCTTGGTGAAATCGTTAATAGCTTAATCGTCGAATTCTTCCCTGACATCGTGGATGTTAAATTCACGGCCGAGATGGAAGGAAAACTCGATAAAGTTGAAATCGGTAAGGAACAATGGCAAAAGGTTATTGATGAATTCTTCAAACCATTCCAAAAAGAATTGGAAAAAGCTGAAGAAGGTATTGAAAAAATCCAAATCAAGGATGAGCCTGCCGGTTTTGATTGTGACCTCTGTGGTCACCCAATGGTCATCAAACTTGGTCGATACGGTAAGTTCTACGCATGTAGTAACTTCCCCGACTGTCACAATACTAAAGCCATTACCAAAGAAATTGGCGTTACTTGTCCAACCTGTGGTAAAGGTCAGGTCATCGAACGTAAGACAAAACGAAATCGTGTCTTTTATGGATGTGATCGCTATCCTGACTGTGAATTTACGTCGTGGGATATCCCTGTTGGACGTAACTGTCCTAAATCAGGCGATTATCTTGTCGAGAAGAAAGTCCGTGGTGGCGGCAAGCAAGTTATCTGTAGCAACGAAGAGTGTGACTACAAAGAATCTATTGTTAAATAAAGAAAGCTATCTCAAGTTAAAACTTGGGATAGTTTTTTTGTATTTTATCAGAAAAACTGAAACTTTCCTTAAATTTGTTTTTTATACTAAGCATGAAAAGAAAGGAGAGTAAGTGATTTTCTGATATTAGATAAATATAAGCTTATATTGAAAACACAACTATTCTAAAAGAGGTGTGCAAATGGAAATAACTGTTAAACAACTTTCAAAATCCTACAAAGATAAGACTATTTTAGACAACATCACAATTACAATTGAATCTGGAACAGTTTCTGGTCTATTAGGAGTAAATGGTGCTGGTAAGTCAACTCTGATGAAAATTCTTTTTGGCTTAGTCCAAAAAAGTAGTGGAGAAATTCGATTTGATGGATCATCCAAAAACAAACATTTATTAGGTGCATTAATCGAAACACCTGCAATTTATCACAATCTTTCGGCTTTTGATAATCTAAAAACAAAAGCGTTGTTATATGATATTCCTGATTCCAAAATTTATGAAACCTTAGAAATAATTGGTCTTTCAAATACTGGAAAGAAAAAAGCCGGTAAATTTTCATTAGGTATGAAGCAACGACTTGGGATTGGTATGGCTATTTTAACTAATCCCCAATTTTTAATTCTAGATGAGCCTACTAATGGACTTGATCCTGACGGTATAAATGAATTGCTAAACCTTATTCGTTCCTTGAAAGCAAAAGGAATGACAATTCTGGTTTCCAGTCATCAACTTATAGAAATTAGTAAGGTTGCTGATCATATTCTTATTCTCGACAAAGGTAAAATTCAATATGATGGTGAAAACAAAAATGTAGATAGTCTTGAGAGACTCTTCTTTAAAATTGTTCATGGGGGTTAGTGATATGCAAAAGATATTCTATTCGGAATTGCTTAAATTACAACATTTAGGAACGACTAAATTCTTAATCATCATACCATTTTTAACCGTTCTTATAGCCTTTTTAATGGGAGGGTTACAGATTTTTGTTCCTTTCTCGGTTTATTGGTGGGAAGCTATCTTTTTATATCTTGTAAATGGTGTTTTGTTTATAGTTGATAGACGTTTAGAAGACCAGGCTGGGCATTTTCAAAATGTTACAAATGTATATTTCACTTGGAAAATTATCTTGATGAAAATGGTGCTTATAGGAATGAGAACATTGATTGCTAGTTTATTCTTACTAGCTTTCCTCAGTCTCGTTGCATTTATTTACACAGATTTTATTCCAATAAATATTCCTAAAACAGCTATTTCCTTAATCTTAATTTGGTTGACAACTTTATGGAACATTCCTTTACTTTATCTGATGTCTAAATACATGAGTCAATTCATCCTATTAGCTCTTAATACATTGGTTTGTCTTTTAATAGCACCCTTTATTGCTCAGAGTCCACTCTGGTTTGTTTTCCCCTATACCTATCACTATAAAATAGCTCAATTTTTATTAAACCTTAAACCATCCGGGGATATTATTGTAAATACGAATCATACTAGCATTTTTCAGGTGTTACTTACGATGATGCTATCAATAGTAGTGACATTGCTTTTATCTTTTTCACTGCAAAGGAGACAATTAAATGCTAAGGAGTGAGTTACTTAAATTAAAGAATACTTTCGGTCTTTATCTTATTCTCAGTTTTGCTGTCTTAGAGATCATTACAATTCCAATGTATGTGAGCTTCGTTCCTAATGGTTTTTCTCTAACTAATTTAGCCATATTATCTTTTTTATGCTATCCGCTAATGACATCATTTTTGTCAATTTTAGGGATTGAACAAGAAAAATACGCTAATCATTATCAAGAAATATCGAGTTACCCTAAGCAAAGACGTTTATGGTTGGCTAAACTTTTGATAGTAGACCTAACCCTTAGCCTACCTTCTTTATTTAGTTGGCTTATCATAAACCTCCTTCTTATGAATAGTGTGAATGGATTTGTAGTAAGTCTATCAAGTTGGATGTTAATAGTCTTTCTTAATCATTTTCACTACTTTATACAAGTGAGTCTGAACAGTGTTAGTAATATTATTATCTCTATGGTTGAAATTATTTTTATTATTTTTGCTAGTAATAAAGTTTTCTTGTCTACTCATTGGCTTCCTATTGTTTTACCTATCAATAGCCTTATCCTTAATGATTGGAGCCAACTCAATTCCCTACCTTTATGGATTGTTGGGGTGACTTTGTTATTTATTTGTTTTTTGCCAATAAATTCAAAATCTTATTAATAGATTTATCTACTCTACGCCTTGTCAGTTATCTTCTATAGATGATATGATAAGGGTAACTTTGTACGAAAGGAAAGATTATGGCTCAGATACTTGTTGTTGATGATCAGGAAGATATTGTTCAATTGGTTGTAAAGGCTTTAGAGCTCCAAAATCATAAGGTGACGGGACTTACAAGTGTTTTAGATTTGGATAAGAACTCGTTGCCACAGTTTGACTTGATTTTACTGGATATCATGATGCCTGATGTTGACGGTCTCCAGTTTTGTCATGAGATTCGTGATCAGGTGGATTGTCCTATACTCTTTATTACAGCCAAAACGCAAGAGGCTGATATTGTTCAAGGCTTGACTTATGGTGCTGATGATTATATTTGCAAGCCATTTGGGGTTAAAGAACTTCAAGCGCGTGTGGCTGCACACTTGAGACGTGAACATCGTGAGCGCCACCATAAGCTATTAATTGGAAATATTCAGTTTGATTTGTCTGCTCAGGAGCTTTATGTTGAGAATCAGTTGTTAGATTTGACTAAGTCAGAATATGGTATTTGTCAGTTTCTGGCTGAAAATAAGGGCCAAGTCTTTTCCAAAGAACAAATCTACACGCATTTGTACGGCTATGAGGATAAAGGGAGTCCGACAGCAGTGGCCGAACATATCAAAAATATCCGTGCAAAGCTCAAAGATGTTGGGCAAAATCCTATTGAAACAGTCTGGGGGATTGGTTACAAGTGGCACTAATTAAAAAAAGAGAACACTCTCTAAGAACAATCTTGATATCTTATGTCGTCAGTCTTACAGTTCTATCAGCAATCAGTAGCCTGCTTATTTTGTCTTTGTTCAGCTTGTCTTATCGTTTTGGCGTTGTGTTTCCAGCAAATCAGGTAGAAAGTGATTTGTCTGTCGTCAGGAATGATATTGAAACTTCTAAGGTCTTTAATCCAAATGTTTTGCCTGATGGTACAAGCTATGTCTTCTTGACTAGAGATTTTAAACTTAAAAAGTCTAACATGCCAGTTAACTTGCAAGAAGAATCCTTGCTAGATTACCAATTCAAGAATGCTCATGGTGGCAAATATGGCTATTTTCAGTCATTTGAACGGTCAGATGGCATCGTCATTGTCAATTATCAACTATCACCTCGGTATCGTAATGAGTGGATGAACCAGCACTTTCCCAATGCTAACCTATTGATGATTGGCTCAATGATTGTGTCTATCCTACTCATATTTATTACTTTAACTTTTTACTATGCTAGTAAATTGAGTCGAGAGTTGAGACCAATATTGAAGGCAACAGAGAAAATAGCAGAGCAAGACTTGGATTTTCAAACGTCCAAATCTAAAATTACTGAGTTTAACCAGGTTTTAAATGGTTTGGATCATATGAGGGTAGCACTCCGTGACTCTTTGATGGAAAATTGGAAGGCAGAAAAGGATAAGCAAAATCAGATTTCAGCCTTAACTCATGACCTGAAGACACCATTGACAGTTGCTCGGGGCAATGCAGAACTCTTAGCTATGACGACCTTAGATGAAGAACAAACGGACTTGTTAGAACATTTTCAAAAAGGGATTGCACAGGTTGATTCCTATGTTCAAGAGTTGTCCGAACTCAACAAAACGAGTTTGAAGAAAACCTTGAAGCTTGAAGACATTTCGGTTAGGGAATTTGTTGAAGACATTTACGATCAAACCTTGTCACTAGCACAAACGAAACAAATTAATGTAGTATTTGACAAGAAAGAAATTGAGAAAGAAATCATAGGCCATTGGGATAGGCCCTTGTTGAATCGAGCTATTATGAATATCGTTTCGAATGCGGTGGAGCATACACCTAGTGGCAGTCAGTTAACCTTGTTCACCAAAATCGCATCTGATGAATTCAAGTTTATCTGCCTTGATTCTGGACCTGGATTTTCCCTTGAATCTCTTGAAAAGGCGACTCAGCTCTTTTATCAGGAAGATAAAAGTAGACAGAGTCGCAATCACAGCGGACTTGGTCTGACTATTGCCAATGATATAGTTCGGTTACACCATGGTAGCCTTTCTCTTTCAAATGACCATACAACGTGTGGTGCTAAAGTAACTATCATTTTACCTCTTTAAACTCAGATGACTCCTAGTCGCCAGACGAGGAGTTTTTTGCTATACTACTAAGAGTAAAAATGAAGAAAGATTTGTGGAGATAGGATTTAATCTTGTTTCCAAAGAGGTATTAGTGTCATGTCTCAATCAAAAGCAGATTATATTAACGTGATTGGAGCTGGTTTGGCCGGCTCCGAGGCGGCTTATCAGATTGCCAAACGTGGTATTCCGGTAAAACTTTATGAAATGCGTGGGGTCAAAGCAACACCGCAGCATAAGACAACAAATTTTGCAGAATTGGTTTGCTCTAACTCTTTCCGTGGAGATAGCTTGACCAACGCTGTAGGGCTTCTTAAAGAAGAAATGCGTCGTTTGGACTCTATCATTATGCGAAATGGAGAAGCTCACCGTGTGCCAGCAGGTGGTGCTATGGCGGTGGACCGTGAAGGCTATGCAGAAGCTGTTACAGCGGAAATTGAAAATCATCCATTAATTGAAGTTATCCGTGAAGAAATCACAGAAATTCCTGATGATGCCATTACAGTTATTGCTTCAGGACCATTGACTTCTGATGCTCTAGCTGAAAAAATTCATGAGCTTAACGGTGGAGATGGCTTCTATTTCTATGATGCCGCTGCACCAATCGTTGATAAATCGACTATCGATATGAACAAGGTTTACCTTAAGTCACGCTATGACAAGGGTGAAGCAGCTTATCTAAACTGTCCAATGACCAAGGAAGAGTTCATGGCATTCCACGAGGCCTTGACAACAGCTGAAGAAGCTCCTTTGAATTCTTTTGAAAAAGAAAAGTATTTCGAGGGCTGTATGCCTATCGAGGTTATGGCTAAACGTGGTATCAAGACAATGCTCTATGGTCCTATGAAACCAGTTGGTTTGGAGTATCCTGAGGATTATAAGGGTCCACGTGATGGTGACTTCAAGACACCTTATGCGGTTGTTCAGCTTCGTCAGGACAATGCGGCTGGTAGTCTCTATAATATTGTTGGTTTCCAAACCCACCTCAAATGGGGAGAGCAAAAGCGTGTCTTCCAAATGATTCCAGGTCTTGAAAACGCTGAATTTGTGCGATACGGGGTAATGCACCGCAACTCTTACATGGATTCGCCAAACTTGCTTAAACAGACCTTCCAATCAAAATCAAACCCTAACTTGTTCTTTGCGGGACAAATGACTGGTGTTGAAGGTTATGTTGAATCGGCTGCTTCAGGTTTGGTTGCCGGCATCAATGCTGCCCGTCTCTTTATGGGTGAAGATGAGGTTATCTTCCCTCACACAACAGCTATCGGGAGTCTGCCATATTATGTGACACATGCTGAAAGTAAACATTTCCAACCAATGAATGTTAACTTTGGTATTATCAAAGAGTTGGAAGGGCCACGTATTCGTGACAAGAAAGAGCGCTATGAAAAAATTGCTGAGCGAGCTCTTAAAGATTTACAACCTTTTATTCAAGCATAGACAACATTAAAATCCCTTACCGAATACGGCAAGGGATTTTAATGTTTAAAAGTATTCAATTAACCAAAGAATTTCTTAGCGATTTCTTGACCTTGTTTTATTTTAGTCCATTGTTGTGGTGTTGCCAACTCATTACCTGAGTCACATGAGGCGAAACCACATTGGTGAGAGAGGAAGAGACGTTCTTTTGGAAGGATTTGACTCGCTTTTTCAAGCAAATCGAGGACACGTTCTTCGTCATCAAGGTCAGTAGTTTTAGAAGACAAAAGTCCTAGTACAACTTCAGCCTTGCTGTCTTTGAGGGCTTCGAGAGCCTTGATGTCGCCAGCAGTATCGCTGTCCCATTCAAGGAAGAAGCGATCATAGTGTTGCTCTGCCAAGAACTTCTTAGCAATGGCTTCGTAAGTTCCTTCGGCAGCAGAACGGCTTTCATAGTTACCACGACAGTTGTGCGTCCAAACCGTTAAACCAAGTTCGTGAGCATAATCTACAACCTCGTTATTGATTGCTACAAACTCATCAGCCAATTCTGCCAAATCAGAATTACCTTCCGCAAAGAAACTTGCAGGGTTTGATGGGTCAAAGAGTTCCCAGAGACAGTCGTCAAATTGAACGATTTTTCCACCAACTGCCTTGTATTCTTCCAAGAATTCTTTATAGGCGTTAATCAAACCTTTTTTGAGGTCTTCATTTGTTTCATAGACTTGTCCTGGACCAGCCAAACGGTCAAAGATAGCAAGTTCAGTGTAGGCATGGGCAGGTCCCCAGATAGTTTGTTTGGTATCTTCATCACCAGCTTCAGCCTTAACCAATTTATAGATATCTAGGTAATGGTGGTTTTTACCTGAGAGCGGCTCAGTGATGCGAATACCGATATCTTTACGTGTTTCATATTGACCACCATCATGGTCTTTAAAAGTGTAGCCATGCTCAGCAATGTAGCGTTCAATTCCTTTAAATCCCCAGACAAAGTCTAAATGCCACATAGAACGTCCAAACTCACCATCAGTAAGGATGTCAATACCGTTAGCTTTTTGGTCAGTCACAATTTGCTTAATATCTGCAGTTTCAGTTTCTTGATAACCAGGAAGGGCATCATAGAAAGGATACTGGATGTCGTCACGGTGCTCGATTTCGTCCTTATATTTACGGAGATCCGCAGGACGAAGAAGAGAACCTACTAATTGGAATTTAGATTTTGTCATAAAATTACCCTCAAAATATCATTTTATTTCCATGATACTTTTTATTTGCATTAATGAAAAATAGTTAATTTCTTTCTGAGGGCATAGTTTAAGACTATATAAGGTTTTACCCTGCAAAATGATACTTCCTATGGTAAAATGAAAAGAAAACAATGAAGGTTGGGAACATGCAAAAAACATTCTTTATTATTAAACCAGATGCTGTTAAACGCCATCTAATTGGTCAAGTGCTTGATCGAATTGAGCGACGTGGCTTCGTTATTGAGCGTATGGAGATGCTGATGCTTGACGAAGAACGTCTTAAAGAACATTATGCCCAATTGGTTGATAAACCTTTTTTTCCTAGTATTGCAGAATTCATGATGAGTGGCCCGGCAGTTATTGGTATTATGTCTGGCCCAAGTGTTATCAAGTCATGGCGTGATATGATGGGAGCAACTAATCCTGGGGATGCTACTCCAGGAACGATTCGTGGAGACTTTGCAACAGCACCAGATGGGGACATGATTCCAAATATTGTTCATGGTTCTGATTCAGAAGAATCTGCGGCTCGAGAAATTCAGATTTGGTTTGGTGAGTAAGATGGATTTAGTACAGATTCAATCTGATTTAGCTAAGGGTGGACTGTTAATTGATGTCAGAACTCCAGAAGAGTATTCAGAAGGTCATGTTAAGAATGCCCTCTTGATTCCTCATACACAATTTTTTTCTGCTGAGATTCCAGCTGAAAAAGACGCTTCAATTTACCTCTATTGTAAAATGGGGCCTCGTGCAGAATTCGCTGCATCAGTTCTTAAAGAGCGAGGATATACTAAGGTGACTAATCTAGGTGGCTTGGACGATATGGAAGCACTAGGTTTTGAATTTGAAGAATAATAGGAATAAGGTCACCCAAGGGTGGTCTTATTTGTTTTCAGAAAAGTTTGATAATTACTTGACTACGTTTTCATAAAGGAGTAGAATTTTAATTGAGTTAAGACAAAGCCTATGAAAATGACTTTGCCAGAACTTGACTAACTTAGCGTATTCCAATTGAGATAAGGCTCGGTATTAAGCCAGTGACTCTAATTGGTAGAGGAGGATTTCGTATGTCAAAAGTTGCTATTGTTACAGGTGCAGGTCAAGGTATTGGTTTTGCGATTGCAAAACGTTTGGTTGAAGATGGTTTTAAAGTCGGAGTATTGGACTACAACGCTGAAACTGCAGAAAAAGCGGTTGCTGAATTGTCAGCAGACAAAGCATTTGCGGTTGTAGCTGATGTATCTAAACAAGCTGAAGTAGCAGCTGCTTTCCAAAAAGTTGTTGATCACTTTGGTGATTTGAATGTTGTTGTTAATAATGCCGGTGTGGCACCAACAACACCACTTGATACTATTACTGAAGAACAGTTCCAACGTACATTTAACATCAATGTCGGTGGTGTTATCTGGGGTGCTCAAGCTGCACAAGCACAATTCAAAGCACTTGGTCATGGTGGTAAAATCATCAATGCAACATCTCAAGCTGGTGTCGTTGGTAACCCTAACTTGACTGTCTATGGTGGTACTAAATTTGCAGTGCGTGGTATCACTCAAACTTTGGCGCGTGACTTGGCTGAATCAGGCATCACTGTCAATGCTTATGCACCAGGTATCGTTAAGACTCCAATGATGTTTGACATTGCTCATGAAGTTGGTAAGAACGCTGGTAAAGATGATGAATGGGGTATGCAAACTTTTGCTAAAGATATTACTCTCAAACGTTTGTCAGAACCTGAAGATGTGGCAGCAGCAGTTAGCTTCTTGGCTGGACCTGACTCAAACTACATCACAGGTCAAACCATCATCGTGGATGGTGGAATGCAATTCCATTAAAATAAAAGGAGAGCGGAAGGCTCTCTTTTTTTGCTTGATAAAACATAATATTTCTGATAATATAATCGTAATTAATTATGCTTTAAAAGGAGCCTTTCTATGTCAGATATTTTACACTATATTATAGAGCACCCATTTTTTAGTCTCATTCTATTGGGAATTGTTGTACTAGCCTTCGGTTTAGCTCCATTTTCAAGTAGTTCTACAGAAAACAAGCGCTCGGCAATTATTAATAAGCACTACAACGATAATTTTAAGAAGTAAGAAGGACTAAATGCGGTCAGAAAGCAGATATTAGAGATAGGCAAAAGCCTGTCTTTTTTGTATAATAGAAGGTAACGATTAGTTTTTTTATAATCACAAGTAAGAACTAGGAAAGATAAAAATGCCAAATATTGAAGAATTAAAACAACGACAGGAGAAGATTCGTAACTTCTCTATTATTGCCCATATTGACCACGGTAAATCAACCCTTGCTGACCGTATTTTGGAAAAGACTGAGACAGTATCAAGTCGTGAGATGCAGGCGCAACTCCTTGATAGTATGGACCTCGAGCGTGAACGTGGTATCACTATCAAACTAAATGCCATTGAGCTTAACTATACAGCTAAAGATGGCGAAACATATATTTTCCACCTTATCGACACACCAGGACACGTGGACTTTACTTATGAAGTGTCACGTTCTCTTGCTGCCTGTGAGGGTGCAATCTTGGTGGTGGATGCAGCTCAAGGAATTGAAGCGCAAACACTTGCCAATGTTTACTTGGCCCTAGATAATGACTTGGAAATCTTACCAGTTATCAATAAAATCGACCTTCCAGCTGCAGATCCTGAACGTGTGCGTACAGAGGTTGAAGATGTTATCGGACTAGATGCTTCTGAAGCCGTGCTTGCATCAGCTAAAGCTGGTATCGGTATCGAGGAGATTCTCGAACAAATCGTTGAGAAAGTTCCTGCACCTCAAGGTGAAGTTGAAGCGCCTCTCCAAGCCCTTATCTTTGACTCTGTTTACGATGCTTACCGTGGGGTTATCCTCCAAGTGCGTGTGGTTAACGGAATGGTTAAACCAGGCGATAAGATTCAAATGATGTCTAATGGTAAGACCTTTGATGTTACTGAGGTTGGTATCTTCACACCTAAAGCTGTTGGTCGTGATTACCTTGCGACAGGAGATGTTGGTTATATCGCAGCCTCAATTAAGACTGTTGCGGATACCCGTGTCGGTGATACCGTGACACTTGCAGATAATCCAGCTGCAGAGCCACTCCATGGCTATAAGCAAATGAACCCAATGGTGTTTGCAGGTCTTTACCCAATTGAATCAAATAAGTATAACGACTTGCGTGAAGCCCTTGAAAAACTCCAGTTGAACGATGCCAGTCTTCAGTTTGAGCCTGAAACGTCTCAAGCCCTTGGTTTCGGTTTCCGCTGTGGTTTCTTGGGTCTTCTTCACATGGATGTTATCCAAGAGCGCTTGGAACGTGAGTTTAACATCGACCTCATCATGACAGCACCATCGGTAGTTTACCATGTTAATACTACTGACGGTGAGATGCTTGAAGTGTCTAACCCTTCAGAGTTCCCAGATCCTACACGTATTGATGCTATTGAAGAGCCTTATGTTAAAGCTCAAATCATGGTTCCTCAAGAATATGTTGGTGCGGTTATGGAGTTGGCACAACGTAAACGTGGTGATTTTGAAACCATGGAATACATTGATGATAATCGTGTGAACGTTATCTATCAAATTCCACTTGCTGAAATCGTCTTTGATTTCTTTGATAAATTGAAATCATCTACACGTGGTTATGCAAGCTTTGACTATGAATTGTCAGAATACCGTCGTTCACAATTGGTGAAAATGGATATTCTCCTTAATGGTGACAAGGTCGATGCCCTTAGCTTCATCGTCCACAAGGAATTTGCCTATGAGCGTGGAAAACTTATCGTTGATAAGCTTAAGAAAATTATTCCACGTCAACAATTCGAGGTGCCTATCCAAGCGGCTATCGGTCAAAAAATCGTTGCCCGCACAGATATCAAAGCCCTTCGTAAAAACGTCTTGGCTAAGTGTTACGGTGGTGACGTTTCACGTAAACGTAAACTTCTCGAAAAACAAAAAGCTGGTAAGAAACGTATGAAAGCCATCGGTTCGGTTGAAGTCCCACAAGAAGCCTTCTTGTCAGTACTTTCAATGGACGAAGATGAGAAATAAGAGTAATAGTCAGAATGTGATGTTCTGGCTATTTTTGTAAAAAAGTTATGATAAAGAAGATTTTAAGATTTCCTTTCTCGAAGCGTGGAAGGATTTATACTGCGACTCTACTCACACTTTTCTTTTTAGGAAATGCTTATGTCAAACATAAATTTCACGAAAAAGCTGTAGAGGAATTACAGATTGCTTTAAAAGCGGATAAGGTAACTGACAATGAGATTTTTGGCAGCCGCCATCAGTATGTTGCCATTAGTCAGGAAGAACCTACTTACTATAATTCTGAAGATAACGTAGCGACTGAGTTGATTGGTAGAAATCATTTTGTTCGCTATTACGATACCATGAGTAGTCTGCATCAAGCTCATTTGGTAGTTTATGATATTAACAAAGATTTTAAAAAGAAAATTATTAATTTGACCCCATATTTGAAGAAAATAAAAGATTTTAAAGATATTAAGGAGTTGGTTGTGTCTTTAAGAGCGATTGATGGTTACGATTATGTTTTCTTGGAGAATTCTCAAAACGATAAGCAATTTGCTTACAATTTAGATACGAATCAATTTTTAACTAGAGACCTACCAGATTATTCTTACAGTAAGGATGAAATGCTTTATTTTGGTGATAAGAGTTCTGCTCGTAATCAGGTGAATGATAGCAACATGTGGGGATATTTAAAGAGAGAAGGAAACTTGGATGAGCTTTTAAGAATGTCTCCTGCTCAAACAAACAATCATTTATCAGCTCATCTAAATGTGATCCTAGAGATTGATAATGTAGATACTTCAAAACAAGAGAATCAAATTAATCTATTTAAAGAAAATTCTGAAGTTAAGCCTATTTACGAAGAGGCTGTTAATCAGACAACAACAAACAGTAATACCTTAAAGAAATTTAAACTATTGACCCGTCAAGGTAAGGAGGGAGATTTTCCGGTCGGTCCAACTGAGCCAGTGAAAAGGAAAGAACCTGATAAACCAAGCGAACCAAAGAAAGTTCCAGAATTTAATGTTTTTCCTGATTCTATTTTTCCTGTTAAAACTTTAAGTTTCAGTGAGATTCTTAAGCAAAAGGCAGAACAAGACTATCAGAAAGACTATCGAGCTTACGAAAAAGCACGTCAAAAAGCCCAAAAAGATTATGATAGGAAATATGATGCCTATAAAAAGAAATTGGCTCAATATGAGTCCTATAGAGATAGAGAGTACGACAAACAATCACAAATCTATTTTTCCCCTGAAGAGCAGACCAATGATATTTTACATTGGTTGGGAACAAATGGAGAGCAAGCAATTGTAATTTCTGTAGAGGACGGTGCTGGTATTAGGAAGGAAATTCATTCTTTTGCTGATATTAAGGAGTGGGTAGATAAACATGATTACGATAACACTATAAAATCGGACTTTAGAGATTATAAAGAAGCTAAATAAGGATTCATGGGCTTTTAGTCTTATCAAGAAACCCATTACAAGCATTTTTCTCAGCTTTAGGCTATAATAGACAAAAAGGAATCTTGGGAGGGCCACTATGGATATCATGAGTTTTGTCCCCAGTCAGCGACAGGCTATTCTGGAGCGTTTTCAGCAAGTGGAGGCCTTGGGATTAGGCGCAGTTCGTATTGAATTGAAGGTTGCTAATCCTGTTGGCATCATCTATGAGTGCTTTATTTTAGCAGAGGAGAATTATTTTTCTGATCAAGCAGTGGTATCCTTCCGCATTCTCTATGAAAAGGACTTGGAACGCATTTCTTTGGATGTCGTAGATATCCCTGGTCGCTCAAGCTTGTCTAATTATCTCCAGTTAATAGAGATTTTTGAAGGCTTGCAAAATTATCTTAATCGAGAGTTTGCTAAGGTAAAAAATTCATGAACATCTGATAGTAATCGGGTGTTTCTTTTTGCAATGGAAGTTCAAAATTTCACAATCTTTTTTTCACAAGATTGTCTGAAAACTGTGCTATAATGATAACAGAATTGTGAAGTGATAAAAGTTTGTGAAAAAACGAGCAGACTTTGACACTTTGTGACTTATACTTGAAAGGAAAATTGGCTCTATCATTTTAGGGCCAGAAGGACTGTGTTCATGTCAGAAGAAAAGCAATTGTATGGTGCGGATTTAGTGGTTGATAGTTTGATCAACCATGATGTTGATTATGTCTTTGGGATTCCAGGTGCAAAAATCGATAGGGTTTTTGATACTTTGGAAGATAAGGGACCTGAATTGATTGTTGCCCGTCATGAGCAAAATGCTGCTTTTATGGCTCAAGGTGTTGGACGTATCACAGGGAAACCCGGTGTAGTATTGGTAACATCTGGTCCAGGTGTCTCAAATTTGGCTACTGGTTTGGTAACAGCGACAGATGAAGGAGATCCTGTTCTTGCTATTGGTGGTCAGGTTAAGCGTGCAGATCTTTTGAAACGTGCCCATCAATCAATGAATAACGTTGCTATGCTTGAACCGATTACCAAGTATGCTGCTGAAGTACATGATGCTAATACACTTTCTGAAACGGTTGCTAATGCCTATCGCCATGCTAAGTCAGGGAAACCGGGTGCAAGCTTTATTTCAATTCCTCAAGACGTGACTGATGCTCCGGTCAGTGTTAAGGCTATCAAGCCTATGACGGATCCAAAACTTGGTTCAGCATCTGTTTCTGATATTAACTATCTCGCACAGGCGATAAAAAATGCCGTATTGCCAGTCTTACTTTTAGGGAACGGCGCTTCATCAGAAGCTGTAACTTACTCTATTCGCCAGATTTTGAAACATGTTAAATTACCAGTTGTTGAAACTTTCCAAGGTGCTGGTATCGTGTCACGTGACCTTGAAGAGGATACTTTCTTTGGTCGTGTAGGTCTTTTCCGTAACCAACCGGGGGACATGTTGCTTAAGAAGTCGGACTTGATTATTGCCATTGGTTATGACCCAATTGAGTATGAAGCACGTAACTGGAATGCTGAAATTTCAGCACGTATTATCGTAATTGATGTTGAACCTGCTGAGGTGGATACTTACTTCCAGCCAGAACGTGAATTGATTGGCAATGTAGAAGCAACCTTAGACTTGCTCTTGCCAGCTATTCAAGGCTACAAATTACCTGAAGGATCAGTTGAGTATCTTAAAGGGTTAAAAAATACAGTCGTTGAAGATGTTAAATTTGAGCGTCAGCCCGAAGAAGGTACCGTACATCCACTCGATTTAATTGATGTTTTACAAGAACAAACAGATGATGATATGACAGTTACCGTTGACGTTGGTAGTCACTATATCTGGATGGCTCGTTATTTCAAATCTTATGAACCACGTCATTTGCTTTTCTCAAATGGGATGCAAACTTTAGGGGTTGCTCTTCCGTGGGCCATCTCTGCAGCTTTGGTTCGTCCTAAGACAAAAGTCATTTCTGTTTCTGGTGACGGTGGTTTCCTCTTCTCAGCACAAGAATTGGAGACAGCAGTTCGATTGAAATTGCCAATTGTTCATATTATCTGGAACGATGGCCATTACAATATGGTGGAATTCCAGGAAGAAATGAAGTATGGTCGATCATCTGGGGTTGACTTTGGTCCTGTAGATTTTGTAAAATATGCTGAGAGCTTTGGAGCGAAAGGTTATCGTGCAACAAGTAAAGAGGAGTTTTCTAGCTTACTCCAAGAAGCCTTGGCTCAAGCTGTAGATGGACCAGTCCTTATTGATGTTCCAATCGACTATAAAGATAATATTAAACTCGGCGAAACTATTTTGCCAGATGAATTTTACTAAAAAGAGGGTGTAGACATGTCTGAAGCCATAAAATTATTTCAATATAATACTTTGGGAGCCTTGATGGCTGGGCTTTATGGAGGTACTTTAACAGTTGGTGAATTGTTGGAGCATGGAGACTTGGGTCTTGGAACATTAGATTCTATTGATGGGGAGTTGATTGTTCTTGATGGTAAAGCCTATCAAGCTAAAGGCTCTGAAGGTAAAGTCGAAGTGGTAGAAGTTTCTCCAGATGAAAAAGTTCCCTATGCAGCAGTCGTACCTCACCAAGCTGAAGTTATCTTCCGTCAACGTTATGAAATGACTGATAAAGAACTTGAGGATCGTATTGAATCTTACTATGATGGGGTTAATCTCTTCCGTTCTATCAAAATTAAGGGTCATTTTAAACACATGCACGTGCGCATGATTCCTAAATCAAATGCGGATATTAAGTTTGCTGATGTTGCCACTCGCCAACCTGAGTACGAGGTAGATGATATTTCAGGTACCATCGTTGGTATTTGGACGCCAGAAATGTTTCACGGTGTGAGTGTTGCTGGTTATCACCTTCATTTTATTTCAGACGACTTGACATTCGGTGGTCACGTTATGGACTTTGTTATTGAAAATGGTATTATCGAAGTTGGACCAGTTGACCAACTCGATCAACGTTTCCCAGTTCAAGACCGTCAGTATCTCTTTGCTAAATTCAATGTCGATGAGATGCGTGAAGATATTACCAAGGCTGAATAAAAGATTTTAAAGATATCAATCGATTATAGTTAGAACTTTCCTAGATGATTAGGAAAGTTTTTTTGTTTTTATAATTATTTCGATATCGAAATAGTTGACAGATGTAACGAACAGTGATACAATGACTGTGATATTTCGATATAGAAATAAAAAGGAGACAAAATGGACAAGATGCAAGGGGGCTACCAAGCTTTACAGATACGTTTGTTGAACGGGCGTATCTTTCAAAAACTCTTGAGCAAGGAACCAGATGCTCAATACAGAAGTGAACAAGGGAAAATTTTAACAGTCTTATGGCAAAAAGAGCAAGGCAGGGCAACTGCAACTGATATTGCTTTAGCGACGGGACTAGCTAATAACACATTGACCAGCATGATAAAGAAATTGGTCGAGCAAGGCTTGGTTAAGATTGAACAGAGTGACCAGGACAAGCGCAAGAAGTTTGTAGTCTTGACGGAATTAGGTTGGGCGCAAAAAGAAATTGGAGATCGCGTTAGTCAGGAACTGGGAGAGATATTCTACCAAGGCTTTTCGGATAACGAAATCCAAGAATTTGAGGAGTATCAAGAGCGTATAATCTCAAATCTAAAAGCTAAAGAGAAAGAACTTTAAAAAAATAGGGAGTACCTTATGAAAGCAGTTGTTGTGAGCAGTCCAGGTGGACCAGAGGTATTAGAAGTTGTCGAACGACAAAAACCAATTTTGAAGGCCGGTTGGACCTTGGTGAAAATTCAAGGATTTGGTATCAATCACAGTGAAATTTTTACCCGTCAGGGGCTATCGACGTCAGTTCAATTTCCACGAGTTTTGGGGATTGAATGTGTCGGTCTTGTGGAAGAAACGACACGACCGGATTTGAAGTTTGGACAGCAAATCATTTCTATTATGGGGGAGATGGGGCGAGCTTTTGATGGAGGTTATGCAGAGTATACACTTCTCCCAAATGAGCAAATTTATCCAATCAAGACAGAACTTGATTTGGAAAGCTTGATTGCCCTTCCTGAGACCTATTACACAGCTTTTGGCTCTTTTCTTAATCTCAAAATTGAGGAGAAAGATTGCGTGTTAGTTCGCGGGGCAACTAGTGGTGTAGGAATTGCCTTTGCTAGACTGCTTAAAGGAAAATTTCCTGAGATTCACTTGGTAGGAACTAGCCGAAATTTAGCTAAGGAAGACCAATTGAAGGCGGTCGGATTTGATCAGGTGATTTTGGAGAAGGATGGCGTCTTGCAAAGTGAGGAGTCTTTCACAAAAATTCTAGATCTAGTGGGACCTCGCCATATCAAAGATAGTATCCATCACTTAAGTGAAGGAGGAATTATCTGCTCTTGTGGTCAATTAGGTGGCCAGTGGACCTTGGCTGATTTTGATCCAATTGTTGAATTGTCGAAGAATGTTTATTTAACGACCTTTTATTCGGGGAATGTTTCAAATGAAAAGCTCCAAGAGTTGATCGATTTTGTGGAATTGTATCAAGTGGATGTCCGGCCTGAGAAGGTTTATAGGCTAGAAGAGATACAAGAAGCGCACACCTATCTTGAAAGTAGCCAGTCCTTCGGGAAAGTAATTGTGAAAATTGAGGAATAATATGATTGAATATAAAAATGTAGTCCTGCGCTACACGGATACAGATATTTTAAAAGATGTCAATCTCCGTATTGAAGATGGAGAATTTATGGTCCTTGTGGGACCTTCAGGATCTGGAAAAACCACCATGCTCAAGATGATCAATCGTCTTTTGGAGCCGACAGATGGCAATATTTATATGGACGGAAAACGCATCAAGGACTATGATGAGCGAGAGTTACGTCTTTCTACTGGTTATGTTTTGCAGGCCATTGCTCTCTTTCCAAATCTAACTGTCGCTGAGAATATTGCTTTAATTCCAGAGATGAAAGGGTGGACTAAAAGCCAAATAGCCTCTAAAACAGAAGAACTCTTGGACAAGGTAGGTCTGCCTGCTGCAGAGTATGCAAATCGCAAGCCAAGTGAGTTATCTGGTGGGGAGCAACAACGGATTGGAATTGTGCGTGCCATCATTGGAGAACCAAAGATTCTATTGATGGACGAGCCCTTTTCAGCCTTGGATGCCATTTCTCGCAAACAGCTACAGGCTCTCACCAAAGGCTTGCACAAAGAATTTGGTATGACGACTATTTTCGTGACCCATGACACAGACGAAGCCTTAAAATTAGGGGACCGGATTGCAGTGTTGCAAGAAGGAGAGATTGTGCAGGTGGCGGATTCTGATACCATTCTAGCCCAACCAGCCAACGACTTTGTGGCAGATTTGTTTGGAGGTGCTCACCATGTCTAAACTACTTACAACCTTTCAAGAGCGTTTTGGAGACTGGCTCACAGCCCTTGGCCAACACTTGCAACTGTCGTTACTGACCTTGCTCCTTGCTATTTTTCTAGCGGTCCCTCTGGCTATTTATTTAAGTACACGTAAGAGAGCCAGCAACTGGGTTTTACAGGTAGCTGGGATCTTCCAGACCATTCCTTCCATGGCCCTTTTGGGGCTCTTCATTCCCATCATGGGAATTGGAACACTTCCGGCCTTGACAGCTCTCGTCATCTATGCTATTTTCCCCATCCTTCAAAATACCATCACCGGTTTACAAGGGATTGACCCAAGCCTTGAAGAAGCGGGAATCGCCTTTGGGATGACCAAGTGGGAGCGCTTGAAGAAGTTTGAGATTCCCTTGGCCATGCCCGTCATCATGTCTGGGATTCGGACAGCAGCTGTGATGATTATCGGGACGGCTACTCTAGCTGCTTTGATTGGAGCTGGGGGACTCGGTTCCTTTATCCTTCTGGGGATTGACCGCAATAATGCCAGTCTGATTTTGATCGGTGCCCTGTCTTCAGCCTTCTTAGCCATCGCCTTTAACCTTCTTCTCAAATGGATGGAAAAGGCCAAATTGCGGACCATCTTTGTAGCTTTTGCGGTAATGGTTATCGGATTGGGAGTATCTTATACGCCAAGTCTTCTTCCTAAACCTGAAAAAGAAAATCTGGTCATCGCTGGGAAGTTGGGTCCTGAACCGGAAATTCTAGCCAATATGTACAAGATTTTGATCGAAGAAAACACGGACATGACAGTGACTGTTAAACCAAATTTTGGCAAGACCACTTTCCTCTATGAAGCTCTGAAAAAAGGGGATATTGAGATCTATCCAGAGTTTACAGGGACCGTGACCGAAAGTCTCCTCAAGCCGGCGCCGCAAGTCGACCATGATCCAGAAGCAGTCTATCAAGCGGCTCGAGATGGGATCAAGAAACAAGACAACCTGGCCTTGCTCAAACCCATGGCTTATCAGAATACCTATGCTGTCGCGGTGCCTAAGAAAATTGCCAAAGAGTATGGACTTAAGACCATTTCAGATTTGAAAAAGGTGGAAGGACAACTCAAGGCGGGATTTACGCTAGAGTTTAATGATCGAGAGGATGGGAACAAGGGCTTGCAGAAAGTCTATGGTCTTAATCTACAAGTCTCCACCATGGAGCCAGCCCTTCGCTACCAGGCGATCCAGTCTGGTGAAATCCAGATAACAGATGCCTACTCAACGGATGCCGAGCTTGCTCGCTATGACCTTGTGACCCTAGAGGATGACAAACAACTCTTCCCACCTTATCAAGGAGCTCCCCTCATGAAAGAAGCTCTTCTTAAGAAACATCCAGAATTGGAAGGCATTCTAAACAAGTTAGCTGGTAAAATCACAGCAGAGCAAATGAGCCAGATGAACTACCAAGTGGGAGTAGAAGGTAAACCGGCTGCCCAAGTCGCACATGATTTCTTGGTAAAAGAAGGTGTTATCAAGAAATAATGAAAAATTTGCACAAAAAGTAACTTTTTCAATTAACTTTTCTAGTTACTATTTGTCTGTTTTCTATCCTATTTTCAGATATAATAAAGATAACAAATTAAGGAGCCCTTCATGCCAATTAGTCAATATACGATTTCACAATTTATCGTTGATGCTTTTACAGATACTGTTTTTAAAGGAAACCCGGCTGCTGTTTGTCTTCTGGACGAATGGTTGTCGGATAATACCTTACAGAATATTGCCAAGGAAAACAATCTCTCTGAGGCAGCTTTTACTGTTAAAAAGAACGGCTATTACGATTTACGTTGGTTTACTCCCGGTGGAGAAATCGATTTGTGTGGTCATGCTACTTTAGCAACTGCCTTCGTTCTCTTTCAATTTATAGAAGTGGATGTTGATAGTCTAACCTTTACAACTCAGAGTGGGGAGCTTTTGGTAACCAAAAGAGGGGACTTATATGAGCTGAATTTCCCAGTTTACTCGATGCACCAAGTTCCAGTAACAAGTGAGATGGAAGAAGCAATCGGTGTCCGTCCTCTTGAAGCGTGGCTTGGAAGAGATCTAGTGTGTATCCTCCCTCATGAAAATGATGTTATTGCTGCGACTCCAGATTTCGATAAAGTTAAAGCATTAGATGGCTTACTCCTAAATATCACAGCTAAAGGTAAAAACTATGATACCGTTACACGTAGTTTTGCACCAAAAATATCAGTCATGGAGGATCCAGTTTGTGGTTCTGGGCATTGTCATGTCATTCCATTATGGGCTAAAAAGTTAGGACAAGCAGAATTTAGAGCTTATCAAGCCTCTAAGAGAAGTGGTCATCTTATTTGTCGTCTTGAAGGAGACAGGATTTACCTTGCAGGAAAAGCTGCCCTCTATAGCCGTGGCGAGATTTATGTGACAGACTAGATGTTGTCTTGTTAAAAAAGGAAGTATAAGCAATAACGATTAAAGTCATTATAGAAACAAAAGATGTCTAGCTGAGCTAGGCATTTTAAATTTTCCAAATTTTTTTGAAGAATTTTCAGAAAAGACTTGACAATTTTGAAAATAAGCGTATTATAAGACTATGAACTTTTAAAAATAGTAATTTTACTATATTAACTCATGTCGACTACGGATGGTATGGTAAAGTGACTATATGGTTCTAATAACTATTATATAGAGCGTTGCGTCCGAAAGTCATTCCTGACACGGCTCTTTAAAAACAAAAGGAGAAGATTATGAAAACAGAACCGATTCATCGTACCAGTATGTGGAAATTTAAGTTAAGTGCTGCCACCATGACTTTGATTCCCGCTGCCGTGGGGATTAACTATGTTGCCAAAGCCTTGGCGGAGGGGTTAAAGTTACCCGTTTGGCTGGGGTCTTTGGGAACCTTTCTTGCCAGCATGTTGGCTGGGCCGGTTGCCGGTGCCATCAGTGGTTTCATCAACAACGTGATCTATGGGCTTACCTTATCGCCAATTTCAACCGTGTATGCGATTACCAGCATCGGAATTGGGATTGCTGTCGGAGTTTTGCACGCCAATGGGTGGTTCTCGTCAGCGCGACGAGTATTTGTTTCTGCTATTATTATTGCCTTCGTTTCAGCTGTCATTTCAACGCCACTCAACGTCATCTTTTGGGGTGGTCAGACCGGTATCGCTTGGGGTGACTCATTGTTTGCGGTAATGGTCGCCAATCATGCACCAGTGTGGCTGGCCTCATTTACCGATGAGTTTGTCTTGGATATTTTGGATAAAGTCTGCGTGGCCTACCTGGCATTCTTCATCTATCGTCAGCTGCCGAAGCGGATGGTGCACTTCTTTAGTGGTGATAAATGATGACTGATCAAACATTGATTTCTGGAGCGCCACGGGTCAAGCTCAAGTGGTACCAGGTGATCGATCCGATTACTAAGCTCTTGTTCATCTTGGACATGACGTTGTTGAGCTTTACCAGTATGAATTTATTGCTTCAGGCCGGATTAATTCTTGTCGCAACATTGCTATTGTTATTTTCCAAATTGAGTTCTACCATCTTTAAGGCGCTGGGATTCAGCCTGTTTCTGATTTGCACCATGCTGATCATCCAAGGGTTATTTTACAGTCGGAATCAAACTGTGCTGTTTTCTGTGCTTGGGGTGTCGTTCTACAAAGAAGGCCTGATTTACGCCACCACTCTGGGTTGTCGAGTATTGGTGATTATTTTGACCAGTGGCTTTTTTATGGTGACCACGAGTATTTCAGAAAACGCGGCCTATTTGGAAATGTCCGGATTGTCTTATAAAACCGTCTACGTTCTGATGTCGGTGTGTTATATTTTACCGGAAATGATGCGAAATATGCGGAAAATCCAGCAGGCTCAAAAAGTTCGCGGAACCAATCCGCAAAAAACGTTGATTCAGAAATTAAAGTCAGTCCTGCCGGTTCTAATTCCATTGGTGATTAAGACCTTGGATCAATCGATGACGCGGTCGATTTCTCTCCAACTGAGAGGTTTTGATAATCTCAACCGGACTGTCAGAACCTCCCAGCGCGTGTATCGCCTGTCGCGGACGCTGCACATTGGTCTGACTGGATTGGCAATTTTATTGATTGGGTGGAAGATATGGACGAAGATAAACGGATTGTAATTGAAAATTTGACTACCCGTTATCCGGGTACTGAGCAACCACAACTGCGTCAGATTAACGCGGAGGTTCATACCGGCCAGGTGGTTGGGATTATCGGGAATAGCCACTCCGGCAAATCGACTTTGTGCCATGTGCTAGCAGGGGTCATTCCCAAAATTATGTCTGCTGAGATTGAGGGCGACTGGCACATGTTTGGCCAGCGAGTGTCCGACAATTGGCCCGTTTATAATGCCATGAATGGAGTTGTACTGCAAAATCCAGCTGGCCAACTAAGCGGGTTGGCAGACACGGTTGCCGATGAAATCGCCTTTGACTTGATTAATCAGGGAATGGCTGAAGGACTGATTCAAAAACGGGTTGAAGAAGTTGCCACGCAAATGGGGCTGATTGAACAGCTGAATTTGCGTCCCGAGAGCCTTTCCGGTGGTCAGAGCCAGCGGTTGGCAATTGCCACGGCGATTGCGGCTAACCCGGCTGTTTTGATTATGGATGATCCGACCAGTCAGATGGATCCCCTTGGCCGCCGACAATTTTTCCAATGGCTGGCCCAAGTCAAAGAGACGACTGTCTTCATTGTCACCAGTGAAATTGACGATTTGTGCGAAGTCGCCGACGTTGTGTGGGTGCTGCACGAGGGTCAAATGGTAGCCCAGGGCAGGCCGGGTGAGGTGTTTAATCATTTGGCAGCTGACTGGCAGATTCCAGCCCCGACAATCCAGCAACTTGCTCAAAAAATGGATTGGCACTTGGCTGATGGCCGGTATCCGGTGAATGACGCTGAACTGAAGGAGGTTTTTTATGCCCACAATTGAACTGAACCACCTGACGTTCACTTATCCGGAACGGTCCTTTAGCTTGGATGTTGAAGACAAACACTTCGCCGATCCGATGGTGGCGATTGTCGGCCAAAATGGTGCCGGCAAATCAACGCTCTTCAAATTGTTGACGGGCTTGCTGACACCACAAACCGGTGTGATTAAGATCGATGGAGAAAATTTTAATGATCTTAAACCAGTCGAAAAGTTACTGAAGGTTGGGATTACTTTTCAGAATCCTGACGATCAGCTTTTCAACCCGACCGTTCAACGAGAGGTGGAGTGGAGTGTCGCGCAGGTCATGGATGACCACGACACGATTACGAGGCGGGCTTTAGCTGCTCTAAAAAGAGTTGGCTTGGATGATAAAACAGCTGAAAGTCCATATGACCTGTCATTGTCGGAACGCAAGCTGTTGAGCGTTGCCACAGTTTTGGCAGTGGATCCGGCGATTTATTTATTTGATGAGCCGATGATGTCGCTTGATTGGGAAAGCCGGCGCAAGTTGACCGCAATTTTCCATCAGTTGGCTGATTCGGGCCACCAAGTTGTGACCATCACCCATGACATGGATTGGGTCGCCGCCGAGTTTGAGTCGGTGTATGTTATGGAACACGGGAAGTTTGGCTTCGCCGGCAGTCCACGGGAATTGTTCAGCGATCACGAACTTGTCCAGCGAGTGGGATTACTACCACCGCGGATTATGGACATAGCGGAGTCGCTGGGTGATTCACAGACATATTTATCGGTTAATGATTATTGCCAGAAAAATCGAGATGTATAGAAAAAGTCACCTCTGCGGGTTTTCCAGGTTGAAGGATTAACTTCAGCTTCTGGCAAGAACTCACATGGGTGACTTTTGTGTTTAATAACGTTTCATGATCATCGGGTGCTTCCTCAGATCACTCGGTTTGATTTTACTTTGTTTCATGGTCATAATCATATACCATTTCTTCGGTTCTTTTTATATATTCCTCGAATGGTCTCCATCCCCTTAATCGTGGATGAGGCAGTCCGGAGACTTCGATAAAATTTATTCCGTCGCTTAATTGGCCTATGATCTTGTTCTATTAAATTGTTCAGATACTTCACAGTTCGATTTTCTGTTTTGGTGTATAATCCGTTTCTCTGTAACTTTCTAAATGCAGATCCTATAGGGGGTGCTTTATCTGTTACGATGACTCTAGGTTGTCCAAATTGTTTATGGAGTCGCTTTAAGAAAGCATACGCCGCCTGAGTATCTCGTTTCTTTTGTAACCAGATATCCAATGTTAAACCGTCCGCATCAATCGCTCGATAGAGATAATGCCAACGCCCCTTAATTTTGATATAGGTTTCATCCATTTTCCACGAATAGAAGGACTGTTTATTTTTCTTTTTCCAGAGATGATAGAGGATTATACTGTATTCTTGAACCCACCGATAAATCGTAGTGTGACAAACATTTATTCCACGGTCATAAAGCAATTCCTGAACTTCACGATAGCTCAGATTGTAACGTAGGTAATAACCAACAGCGACAATGATGACGTCTTGTTGGAATTGTTTGCCTTTAAAATGATTCATCTCTCAAGCCTTACTAACCTTTTTTCTGCTCTTTGAGAAGCTGAAGGTCGTGCCAGTAACTATCTCTTTGGTTTGATCAATTCCGTCATTTATCTTGTGCTTGCCCTTCAAAAAGGCTTCTACGGTGAGGTTTTGACAACTCTCTATTTCACCATCATGCAGCCGATTGGTCTCTTGGTTTGGATTTATCAAGCCCAATTCAAAAAAGAACAGCAGGAATTTGTTGCTCGTAAATTGGATACGGTTGGATGGACCAAGTACCTATCAATTAGTATACTTTGGTGGTTAACCTTTGGTTTCATTTACCTTATCAACAGTCTCGTTGGTTGGTACCAATGGAGTAAGGCAGCTAAGAAAGCTTAGTACTTATGTTTATCAATTAATAAGAGGATCCAGTAGGGTCCTCTTTTTGAGTTTATTTCTCTTATGTAGAAGCTAGTGACGATGCTTATCACATTTAGAATAAAGATAGTAATGTACGTTTACCTAAATCCTTAAAAAGACCTAGATTGGTACTCTAGGCCTTTTTGTATTGTATTATAGAAATGAGAATTACATGTTATTGGAATAGATAGAGCCAAACATATAGCAAAAAAGTAATAATCAAGTCAATCACAAAACGAATTTGGTGGTGTGATTTGTTGAAATTTTTGTTATTTTGACCATTCAGGAGGGCGCCCCCGCAAATTGTCGAGCTAGCAAATAGCCATATATAAAATGCTAAGGTACGATTAACCATAACATGGAGAAGGGCTAAGATACCAAGAATGGCACCAATTATGATAAATCCAGTTCCTAAACTTTTTTGCCTTTTAGAATAGCTGATACAGCTGCAGCAAGATGAATCAGGACAAAATCAAGGGCTAAGAAGACTGTGATGATGCTAAAGATGAGATAAAGCGACATAGATGTTTCCTTTCTAAGATATGATTGTCTGAGTGCTATTTTTTATGACTGATTTTATTAAGAATCATAAATGATACTAGAAGATTTAAAACGATAACCAGTAAAGTCAAAAAAGAGTAACCATAGAGTTTGACTGAAATTTCAATTTTTAGAAATGCGATGGAGAACAAGCTCGTAAAAATGCCCGTTAACAAGCCAGGAACATATTTTCGAAGGACAATTGTCTGAATCAGATGTCCGAAAATATGGTAGATATAAGCAATTACAATGGTTGCGTAAATAGTATAGTTGCTAAACTGGTAGCTAAGAAAAAGTGATAGAAGCAGGATCAGAAACTGCTCCAAGACAATGGCATTGAAAGTAAAAGGAGTGTAATAAGAAAGGAATCGAATATCTGGAAACTGTGCTGATAGTTTTTTGACAAAGGAGGGCATCCATATGATTTCCTCAAGTTCGTGAAGCATGAATAAGGCTGGAAAGAGAAAATAAAATTGAGTGAGGGTCATAAAAAAACTTCTTTCTAGTTTGAACCAACTTTCAGTATCTCCAAATAAAACTGGACAACTTCCTGCTCGCTATAGGACTTGCCTTTTTTCAACCACCAGCTGAGGGTTTCAATGAAATGGCTGACGACCAGATGCTTGAGATAGGAGTGAGGAATGTTGGGGTGTGATTGAATCAGTTCGTCGGCTACCATTGGATAGACGTCATGTTCCAGTTCTTTTCGCAGCTGCCGGATAAAATAATCGTTTTTTGAAAGCAAGAGACTGGTTACATGGTCTTGATTTTTCTTGAAATGCTGAAATATATGGGCCAAGTAGTCTTGTGGAGAGAGGTATTGAGCGCGCTCAAACAAATGGTGAAAGAGCTTTTGGCAGAGCTCATCCAGTAGTAACTCTTTGCTCTCATAATGGCTGTAAAAGGTCGAACGCCCTACATCAGCCAGGTCAATAATCTCCTGAACGGTGATGGCCTCATAATCGTTTTGGTTAAGTAAGTGCAAGAAAGCTTGATAGATAGCTTTTCTAGTCTTGGTAATGCGACGATCTTGTGCAGTCATATGGACACTATGAACAAACTGTTCAGTAACGTACACAGCGAACGGTTTGCCCCTATCCTTTCTGTTGATAGTATTGGATAATAGATAATGAACATGATGTTCATGAATCTATTATAACAAAGGAAGTAATATAATGAAGACAAAATATGCGGTTTGGTTGGCTTTTTTATTAAATCTAAGCTTTGCCATTGTTGAATTTATTGCGGGTGGAATTTTTGGTTCTAGTGCAGTTCTCGCTGATTCGGTCCATGACTTTGGAGATGCAATCGCCATTGGCATCTCAGCTTTTCTAGAGAGCATTTCCAATCGGAAAGAAGACAGCCATTACACCTTGGGCTACAAGCGTTTTAGCCTTTTAGGTGCCATGGTGACCGCTGTGATTCTGATGACAGGGTCTGGCATGGTGATTTTAGAAAATGTAAGCAAGCTTTTCCACCCACAACCCGTCAATGAAGAAGGTCTTCTCTGGCTTGGAATCATTGCCATCAGTGTCAATGTGCTGGCGAGTCTGGTCATTCGCAAGGGGCAAACCAAGAATGAATCCATTCTCAGCCTGCACTTTTTGGAAGACACCTTGGGTTGGTTGGCCGTCATCTTGATGGCCATTGTTCTCCGATTTACTGACTGGTATATCCTGGATCCGCTCCTGTCCCTTGCCATTTCCTTCTTTATTCTATCAAAAGCCATTCCACGTTTTTGGAGCACGCTCAAGATTTTCCTGGATGCTGTACCAGAAGGGGTGAACATCCAGAAGATAAAGACGGATTTGGCTGAATTGGACAATGTCGCTAGTATCAATCAGCTCAATCTCTGGACCATGGACGGCTTAGAGAAGAATGCTATTGTCCATGTTTGTCTGGAGCATGTCAAGCATATGGAGGTCTGTAAAGAGTCTATCCGCACCTTGCTTAAAGACTGTGGCTTTCAAAATGTCACCATCGAAGTGGATGAAGACCTAGCAACTCACCGCGCCCACAAGCGAAATATCGAAGAGCTGGAAGCAGAAAGTGAGCAGCAAAACCATCATTAAGGTTTGTTTTTAAACTCTTAAAGTCTACCTTTAAGAGTTATTTTGATACTAAGTTCCCTAAAGTAAGCCTTTTCATGCTAAAATAGAATAAACGTGAAACAAGGAGTATTTATGAGTAAGAGAGCTGTGTTGATGATGACCTTTGGGTCACCAGAAGAGATTACCTATGAAGGAGTAGCGGAATTTTTCACGAATATCCGACGTGGTGTTCGTCCTGAACCACATGAAATTCAGACTTTATATGACAATTACGTACGAATTGGCGGAACTCCACTTCAAAGGATAACTAGAGAAGAAGTGGATCTGGTTGCTTCTGCTCTTGGAGAACACGCATCAGTATACTTTGCTAATAAATTTTCCCGCCCTTTTATCACTGATGTAATCAAAGAGATGGAGAATGACGGAATTGAAGAATGTTTGTGCTTGATTTTAGAGCCTCATTATTCTTACTATTCTGTCATGGGATATGAGAAATTTTTAGAAAGTGAGCAGATTAGGTTTCAAATTATCAAGGACTGGTACCGTGAACACGACCTACTCTACTATTGGGCTGATGAGATTCGAAATATTTTAGATCAAATTAGAGATGACAGCTATAAGGTGATTTTTTCAGCTCATAGTGTCCCAGTTTTGGCCCTTGATTTTGGTGATCCTTATATAGATCAGATTTATGACAATACTCGCTTGATTGTGGAAATTTTAGGCCTTGAAGAAGACCAGTATAACAATACATGGCAGAGTGAAAGTGATATTGGTATCCCTTGGATTAAACCTGATGTCTTAGAATACCTTCATGATGAGAAGGAGCACCCTGACCACTATATTTTTGTCCCGATAGCTTTTATTAGTGAGCATATTGAGGTTCTTTTTGATAATGATGTGGAGTGTAAGGAGCTTTGTCATGAGCTTGGTGTGACCTATCACCGTCCTCCTATGCCAAATAGCGATACTCGTTTGATTAAAGCCCTTCTTTCAACCATTCAGTCTCATATAGACGGTGACTATCGTTACTATCATCCTCAACTAGAGACTTTTGATGAGTTGGAAGCTCCTTCAAACATAGGACAGATTTTAGAAGAGGAAGAAGATATTCAGATGCCTGATTTCGTCAAAAAATTGATTGCTAAAAAAGGTCGAGAGAATGTCAAGATGCCATATCTAGTTAAGAAAATGCTTGAAAAGAAGTATGGGAAAAAATATGATTAAGTAACTAAATATGACCGTAATAGGGAGTGTTTGATGTGAGCGATTTCTTGTTAAAAAGTATATACTATCAGTAGCGAAAGAATAGAGGTTATTAAATGAGATCAGCAGTTTATACCAAAGCTGGGCAGGTTGGTCTAGCAGAAATTAATCGCCCGCAAATCGTGGCAGCAGATGATGCCATTATCAAGATAGTACGTACTTGCGTTTGTGGATCGGACCTTTGGAGTTACCGTAATCCGGAAATGGAAGAAGGACATAGAAATAGCGGTCATGAGGCTATCGGAATTGTCGAAGAAGTTGGTGAGGAAGTTACTACAGTAAAACCAGGTGACTTTGTCATTGCCCCTTTCACACATGGTTGTGGACAGTGTGATGCCTGTCGTTCTGGTTTTGACGGCTCTTGTGACAACCACCCAGGTAATAACTGGTCTGGGGGCGTGCAGGCTGAGTATATCCGTTTCCACTTTGCCAACTGGGCCCTAGTCAAAATTCCTGGGCAACCTTCAGATTATAGTGAAGGCATGCTCAAGTCCCTTTTGACACTGGCTGATGTCATGCCGACGGGTTACCATGCGGCGCGTGTGGCTAATGTGCAAAAAGGTGACAAGGTGGTCGTTATCGGAGATGGGGCTGTTGGTCAATGTGCTGTCATCGCGGCTAAGATGCGTGGTGCTTCACAAATTGTCCTTATGAGTCGTCACGAAGATCGTCAAAAAATGGCTTTGGAGTCAGGAGCGACAGCAGTTGTTGCTGAACGTGGCGAAAAAGGTATTGCCAAAGTCCGTGAAATCCTCGGGGGAGGAGCAGATGCAGCTCTCGAATGTGTCGGTACAGAAGCGGCAGTAGATCAAGCTCTTGGAGTCCTTCATAATGGTGGCCGTATGGGATTTGTTGGTGTTCCACACTATGAAAATCGTGCCATTGGATCAACCTTTGGACAAAATACAATGATTGGTGGCGGACCAGCCTCTGTCACAACCTATGATAAACAAGTTTTGTTAAAAGCTGTTCTTGATGGTGACATCAATCCAGGCCGAGTCTTTACGACAAGTTATAAATTGGAAGATATTAATCAAGCCTATAAAGATATGGATGAACGCAAGTCTATTAAATCTATGATTGTGATTGACTAATGAGAAAAATTCTAGTAGATGATTTCTGCTGTTATACTTGATAAAATAGTATTTGTCTAAGGCCTTTGATCTATGAAGGAGGGTGCCATGGTGAAAAAATTATCTGTTGAAGAAGTTGCAAGAAGGCGGACCTTATTGTTTGGGTTTCTTGCTGTCATTTTTGGAATTCTCATTTTTCGAAACGGTGTTGGCTTCACCAAGTTTTCCTTGGATCTATTAGCTGTTTATTTTTTAGTCGATGGACTAGGAAGCTTTCTTCTGCGCTTTATGTTGCGTCGCAAGTCTATTTCCTATAGCCACTCTATTTGGTTTATTTTTCTTTCACTTGCGTTGATCTGGTTGAATCGACTGAGTAGTCTGCCCGTAAACTTAGTTGTGATTTGTTTAGGGGCATATCAGTTGGGGAGTGCCATTGTCTATGGGATCACATTTTGGCTTTATAAGGCCAATCGGGTAAAAGGAGGCTGGTTCTATTTATGGGATGCGCTTTTAAACGGTGGGATTGGTCTAGCAACTGTCTTGGAACCTGGTTCAGATGGGCACTTCCAATTTATCCTCTTGGGGGCTTATCTGGTCTTGTTGGGGATTTCTAATATTCGAGATGGTATTTTATTTGACAAAGACCAACAAGGCCAAGAGTTAAAACGTCGCTTTCGTATTAGCCTACCGGTTATCTTTGCAGCCTTTATCCCTGCTAAGGAGTTAAAACGGTTTAACCAGTTTCTTCAAAAAGGGAGCTCGGCGGGACACACAGGCCCTTATCGATTGGTGAAAAAAGAAGAAGAGGCAAGGGAATTAGAAATTTTGGTTCATACTTCTGACAGCAACTTATTTGGAGCGATTGGGCATGTAGATATTTGTTATCAGGGGAAGGTCATTTCTTACGGAAGTTACGATCCCTTTTCAGAGCGTCTATTTGGGACGATTGGGGATGGCGTACTGTTTAAAGTGGATAAGGAACCATACATCGAACTATGTAAAAAAGAGAGTCAAAAGACGCTGTTTGGCTACAGCCTATCCCTTACCGAAGAAGAGAATCAGGCAGTAGAGAAGCGTCTAGCTGAAATTGATCAGTTGTTAGAACCTTGGGATCCACCTAGTAGGTTACTGGAAGACGGTCAGCCGACCTACGCTTACAAATTGAAATATGATTTAGGGGCTGAGCTATATAAATTTACTTCTTCGCGTTTTAAATCTTACTTTGTTCTGTCTACGAATTGCTGCCTGTTAGCAGATTCCATTGTGGGACAGGCGGGAACGGCTGTATTAGATGTGCGTGGAGTGATTGCACCAGGGACCTATCAGGATTACTTAGAATACGAATTTGAAGCTCCAAACGGGCGGGTCCATACACGAACAGTATATTAAGAAAAGAAAGACAGATTCTAAATTTTGAGAAATCTGCCTTTTCTGCACAAGATTTCTTGTAAAAAAAAAGAAAATCTTTTAAAATCTCTCAATACCTTGATACAATTGTGATTGAGTATGGTGCATAATGACTGTTACTCTATACATTAAAAAACAATAGCCACCTTTCGAACACAAAATCAGACTTGTTGAGTTCAAATTTTCCAAAATATTCTCATTGTACTGTAGAATGTTTTACACAAAAATCGTACATCACCATAAAATTACGCTTTCATTTTACCACCTTTGTCTTATCCTTTATATGTAATGAGGTAGTCATACATTGTATGTTGGTGATTTTTTATCTCTTGAATATACAATATAAGTGCAATAAAAAACTCATAGCGTTTCATTGGTGTAAACTGTAAGTAACCACACAAACAGAATCCGAGGAAAAACTATGAGCTACTTCTATCTTAACATAACCGACCGATTAGGGATTTAGTTTGATAAGCGATGGTGAGGGAATTAAAAAACTCAACAGGAGATTGTCCCTGTTGACCAGCGACAAAAAGAGCATGCTTGTATGGTCATGCTCTTTTCATGTATTAGTTATTATTTCAAAATATCCCAGAGTTCTTGGACAGTATCAGCTACAAAATCAGGATTTTCTGCCAAGAGGGTTTCGTTTGTCCCAAATCCCCAGGTAACAGCCAAGGTCTTGACACCAACCGTTTTTCCGCCAATCATGTCATACTTGGTGTCGCCAACAATGACAGACTGGTCCTTATTCGCATTATTTTCAGCAATAGCACGCTGCAAGACGTCAGCCTTGTGGAAAGCAGCAGGTGTGGCCCCATAGATGCCGTCAAAAAACTCAGTGATGCCAAGGTACTCGCACATTTCCAGAGCGGTAGGCTCATTTTTGGAAGTCGTGATATAGATTTTCTTATTTGGATCTTGACTCAGCTTTTCGAGGACATCTTTTATACCGTCGTAGAGGCGAGCTTCAAACTGTCCTTTAGTGCCGTAGTAATCACGATATAGTTGAACAGCTTGTTCAGCACCTTCCTCGCTAATTTCTTCTTTAAAGGTAACTTCGAGAGGAGGGCCCATGAAGCTTTGAATTTTTTGGTCGCTAGGAACAGGTAGGCCCAGTCTTTCAAAGGTTTGGACAAAACCATTGTGGATGCCCTCGGAACTATCTACAAGAGTACCATCAAGGTCGAAGAAAATGTGTGTAAATGTCATATGATTCTCCAATACAATGTTGTTTGTTTATTATATCATGATAGAATGTCATAGTAAGTTTTGAGCTAATCGTCATTCCAAGCTGGACATGACTTTTTTACGTGTAATCGTACGTTCTTGCTTATTTCCAAGTGCCTTGATACGAGCTTCAAGAAGAATAGGACGTCCTTGTGCACTTCGAATATAAATCAGATCATACTTACCAACGCTCTTTTGAATACGTTCAAGAAAGGCGGTTGCATCATCCTTTCGTCTTTCAAACATACTTGGCACCAAGTAGCTCTTGAAAATATTGAGGGAGAGGCAGACCCTTAAAACGTAAGAAAATCAGTAGAGCAGAAAGGTATTTGGGATTGGTTAATAAGTCGTCGTCAGTAATCTGACTTGTCAGTGCCAAGCTAGATTGAATGGTCCTAGAGGAGTTTTCATCCGCCGAGAGTCTATTTAAACAGTCGTGTTTCTGCTTTTCAAACTGATCTAGGTGTTTCTGTTCTTCCCTAGTTGGAAAGGCAAAATAAACGTAGTCTTGATGAGGGCAGAGTGTTCCTTCCTTAACCAGTTCAGGGACTGTGATTTCTTCGTCAATAACACCGCACATGCTGATGTAACGCTCCCAAAGGGCTGGCTCCCCTTCGTAGGGAGGTGTCGCAGTCAAGGAGACCACTTTGAGATTTGGAAATGACTTACGAAAGATCTCTAAACTCTTCCACCACTCATTACGTAAGTGGTGACACTCATCTAAACAGAGTGTTCCTAAAGCCAACTCCTTAAAGGTCTTTATAAGGTCAAAGCCTTGAAAATCATAATGTTCTTGGTCAGCAGTATCGTCCGTATCTTCAGATAGGGCATCTCCCTCAAGTTGATTCATAGCACTATGCAGTGCTTGGTAGGTTGCAACGGTAATGATCTTGGGTTGCTTCAAGTCCTGAGATATTAGTTGGTTAGATTGACTAACATCATTTAAAAATGCCTGTTTAATACTATCAACCCATTGCTGCCTGATGGTGACGGTCGGAACAAGAATTAAGCTAGGATTTCAAAAACGTCTTATAAATTCAATTCCCAAAGTCGTCTTCCCTGATCCAGGTGCAGCTACTAAGTGGATTTTGCCATCAGACATGTAAGTATCACTCTTGGCAAGAATGCGCTTTTGATACTGTCGCCATTGTCCCTTAAATGAAAGCTCATGTAACATAATTTCCCTCCAGTGTTACTTATTATTATAACATAGATTCAGGACCTAACTTGCCCTTGTTAATACTAGTAAATCCCTAAATTGTTTACTGTTAACTTCTGTAGTGGAGCTAAATCAAAAATAGCCTTCTAAATCAAGATATTAGCCATTGACATTAAAGAAATTTTAAGATAACGTTAAAGGTAACTGATAGTCCTGATTACATTTAAGGAGTTTAAATGAAAAAAACAAATCTTCTCTATTTAGTAGCTATTCTAGCTATTATTTCAGGTCTTTTTTTATACTACTTGCCGAGTATGAACCTTGTCCAAAGTGCTCATGATAGTAAGAGCAGTCATACTTTTAAGGCTAAGACTATTGTTCATGATTTTGGAACAACTGAGTTGAAAAAAGCGCCAAAGCGTATTGTTATCCTTGACAACCTATACGGTGAAATCCTAGAACCACTTGACCTCACACCTGTAGGTGCCACAACAGAGCAGGAAGGGAGTCAAGAGTTTTCCACTCTCTTTAAGAAACACTACAAGGATGCAGATGTGGTCTCTGTCGGCTGGCAAAAGACTCCTGACCTGGAAAAAATCAAAGAGCTCAAGCCAGATCTTATCCTTATGACAGTAGAGCAAGAAGACCTTTACGAGGATTTGTCTGAGATTGCCCCAACCGTTGGTTATCGCATAAACACAGATGAAAATTGGGATTACCATGAAACCTCGCTCAAGGTTGCCGAAATATTTGACAAGCGTGATGAAATGAAAGATGCTCTTGATAGAATGGACGCCAAGGAAGCTGTTTTTGCCGAAAATGTTAAGGCTAAGTTTGGTGACCAAAAACTCATGTATCTGCGCGTGACGGACAATGACATTCGTTATTATGCTTATGGACATTTTGGTTATCTCTATGACACTTACAAGTTCAATCGTGCTCAAACCTTTAATCCAGAGGATATGTACCAAGTTATTGATATCGATAAGCTTAAAGATCTTAATCCGGACCTCTTGATTGTTCAAGCAGATTCTCAAGAACTCCTAGATAACAAACTTAAAAATAGCCCTGTCTGGACTAGCCTTAAGGCTGTTCAAAATAACAAGGTCATCTATGCTGATTACTCAACCTACATGCTGGGCTTTGGGATTGTCTACCAAGAAGCTATTATGAAACAGATTTCTGATGAATGGGGATTAAACTAAACTAAAAACGACCATGACGGTCGTTTTTCTATGTTCAAAAAAAGTTTAACTGACAAACAAGCGTTTAACATGCTTTCTCAAGGCAAAATAGAGCTGAATAGTCATGGGAATCCAAATCAAGGGCTCGCATAGGATAACGCCAAGGTAACCCATAGAAGGAATGACCAAAAGAACAAAGAGAATTTTTCCAAAAAGCTCAATGAAACTAGAGGTTAAAGGTGTCAGTTTCTTACCTAGACCCTGCAGGCTATTTCTAAAGATGAAGAGCATTCCTAAAATAGGATAAAAGAGAGAACTGATACGGAGGTAACGACTGGCATTATCAATAATCACAGCATTATCTGAACCAGAGATAAGACCAGCCAAGAAGGGGCTTGCTACATAGAGGAGGGCACAAGCAATGACAGACCAAGTTATAGAAACAAGACAAGATTGCTTTAACCCAGCTACTATGCGTTTAAACTGTTTGGCCCCGAAGTTCTGAGAGGTGAAGGTCGTCACCCCAGCAGCAAGTGAAGTCAAAGGGAGAACAGCAAAGGACATAATCCGTCTTGCCGCCACTTGAGCACTAATGATGAGAGGACCAAAGCCGTTAATGGCATACTGTAAGGTCACGGTACCGATAGAAACAATGGAATTCATGAGTCCCATGGCCATTCCTTGTCCAAAAAGGTCCAAATAAAGACTTGAATCAAGAACAAAGTCTGACTTGCTTGGTAGAAGGAAGGTCACTTTTTTCTTAATATAGTAAAGACAGAGAATTGCCGAAAGTCCTTGAGAAATAATCGTTGCCAAGCCTGCTGATTGAACACCAAGATGGAGTTGTGTAATAAAGAAAAGGTCTAAAATGATATTGACCAGAGCTGAAAAAATCAGAAAATAGAGGGCTGTCAGACTATCACCAACTGCTCTGAGGAGACCAGCACACAGATTATAACCCAAAGTAACCCCAACACAGGAGACAACCATAGAAATATACTGGTAAGATTGCCCGATGATAGAAGCAGGAGTTCCTAAAAATCGTAGCAAAGGATAGAGCCCGAAATGTCCTAGAATCATAACCAAGGCGCTTAAGCCCAGGCCTATGACAACTGTGGCCGCCACAGACTGACGAAGTTTCCTATAGTCTTGAGCACCGTAGTAACGTGCGATAACAACGCCCATACCATTTCCAACACCTAATGCAAATCCGATAACCAAGTCAAAAATAGCAGAAGAAGCTCCTACAGCAGCCAAGGCATCTGGCCCTAGAAAGCGTCCCACAATCATGACATCGGCTGTATTGTAGAGTTGCTGGAAAATATTGGATATCAGAATTGGTAGAGCAAAGATTAAAAGAGACCGCAAAATAGGGCCTCGTAAAAGATCAACCGATGAATTTTTCATAGAACTATTATAACAAGATTGTAATTGTGAAACAATGACAAAAAGCCATCCTAGGATGACTTTCGCCTATTTTTTAGATAGCGACTAAGTATTTGTGTCATATGGTTGTAGCCCGCCGCAATCATTGGAATCTGTAAGTAAATATAAGGTAAAGTGTACTGGCTCTTAGTCTCTGATATGAGGTGGAAGAGGATACCTCCAAAGAGATAGAGGAAGGCATAGAGGCCTAGGATTGCTCCGTCTCCCATTCGTTTATAAGTGAAAGCGTAGTAGAACACACCACCAAGATATAGGACTAGGAGATAGCCTTGCATATAGGTTACAAAAAAGAGATGCAGGGTCCCATCGTGATAGATAGAAGTCGCAAACCTATTCCACAAGGGCTGAAACTTGTCTTTACTTGGGCCATTCCAGATGGACTGGAAGCTTCCCTCTGTCCAAGAACTGATAAACTTTGTACTGAAGAACCAACTGGCTTCATCAGGATGTGCTAGGAGATATTGAACACGCTTATCAAAAAGGTGATTGGCACTTTTTTCAATCTTTTCGATATTGCCCTTTTTCTTGGCGTATATGTCACGGACATAGCCGGTATACCATCCTGGCATGCGTTTAGAATCGGGTTTGTCCTGTAAGCCCATGGCCAGCCAAGCAATCTGAGGTGTTCCAGGAATTTTTTGATGGGTGGTAATCTCATAGTAACTGGTCGTCGCCTTATGCAAGCTCATAGGAAATGCAAAGAAAGCCAAAACCAAAAGCAAATAGCGGTAACGTTTCTCTCTCAGAGTCAATAGTATCAAAATACCAGATAGAGCAATAATGAGAATGATGTTGTTGCTCCTTACCCAGTAGGCTAAAGATAGCATGGCCACCGAAATAATCGCATTCCTAGCCTTACCACGTCTTAAGTAACGTAGAAAGAAGAGAATGGCAAAACTAGAAAAGAACAACCCATACATAAGTCCATAGGCAAACATAATGTTAAATACTAGAGGCAAGAAACCAAAGCTCATGATGACAGCCAAACGACTAACTAAAGGCCTCGTAAACAGTTCATCCGTGATTTTCCATGTAGAATAGTTCATACCAATGACCATGCCAAGATTCAATACATAGAAAACAGAGATAACTGGTAAAGGAATCAGATAGAGAACCAAGCGTTCAAAACTGAGCAACCCCAACTGATGCGGATAGCGGTAGAAGTAGGCTCCTGGTTTTATTAAGGAGAAGTCGCCAGCATTGAACTGGACCGCCCCTTTAAAGACAGTACCTGCATCGTCTCGACCAGCAAAACTGGTCAGAAAAATCAAAAGTAGGCCAAAACTCACAAAGCAAACGGAAAAAAAGATGAAAATCTGCTTTGTTGTCAGTTCCTTTAAGATTTTAGGCCAGAGAAGGGTCAAAAGCAGAATGGCCCCACCTGAAACATAAACATACCAAGGAACGCTACTAATCTCTGCCCATTCAAAGTATCCCGTCATCATGGTCGTGCGAATGAACAAAGCAGTCACAAATAATAGCCCAAAGACTAAAAGGCCAACATAGCGCCCTAACCATTCTAAAACAGAACTCGTATATGACATAAGAGCCTTCATGCTGAAAGTCTCCTTTAATATAGGTAATTACCCTTATAGTTTAGCACAGTCGTCGGAAAAATGTAATGAAAACAAGAAGAAAATCTCATTCATCAACGAAAGAAATTGCTCTAATGAAGACATAGAAAACCTCTCTCGTTTCTAAAACAAGAGAGGTTGATTTTGTAAAGCAGACTATTTCATCCGCATACTATCAATTTTTTCTTCAGTCGGTGTGACACGTAAGGTCTTCTGTCCCGTATAAGTTACAAATCCAGGCTTACCGGCTGTTGGTTTGTTGAGTTTCTTAACATCAATCATATCGACTTGAACCAAGTTTGACAGACGTGCCTTAGAGTAGTAGGCTGCCAATTCAGCCGCATCTGTTTTGACTTCATCAGTTGGGTTAAGATTGTCCTTGATAACCACGTGACTACCTGGGATATCCTTGGCGTGGAACCAGAGCTCCCCCTTTTTAGCCATCTTGAAGGTCAACTCCTCATTTTGCAGGTTGTTACGACCAACCATGATAATGGTCTTACCATCAGAAGCCAGATACTGTTCAGGTTTCTTACGTTTGTGGCGCTTGTCAGTTGAACGACGCTTCATAAAGCCAGCCTGAACAAGCTCCTCACGAATATCTTCGATTTCATCCATGTTGGCTTGAGAAAGACTAAACTCCACACTCTCCAAATAATCAATAGTCTGCTTGGTTTCCTCAATCAAACCAGTCAAGTGCTTAACAGCTTCCTTGAGTTTCTGGTATTTCTTGAAGTAACGCTGAGCATTTTGGTTAGGTGTTAGAGCTACATTTAGTGGAATGGTAATCTTTTCACCAGTGTAGTAGTTGTCTAGCTCGACACTGTCCTTGTCGTTTGGCACCATGCTGAGGTAGGTGGTCAAAAGTTCACCTTTTTGACGGAACTCCTCGGCATTTTCAGTCTCCGCAAGCTCTTTTTCCTGTTTGACAAGTTTCTTCTTGTTTTTTTCCAGCTCATTTTGCACTCGGTGGATCAAATCACTCGCTTGTTGAGCCACACGGTCACGCGCCGCCTTGTCCAAGTAGTAGTAGTCCAAAAGGGCTGACAAGGTTTCAAACTCCGGTTGGTCCTGACTATCAGAGAATCTTACAGCTGAAAATGCCTTAGCCGTTAAGTTTGGCTCTACTTCACGATTGAAGAAGGCACGGAAATTCTTGAGCTTATCAGTCTCAAGTAAGGTTGATAATTCATTGGCCGTGTCACGCCCCAAACCTTGGAAAAGTTTTTGAAGGTTTCTAGCTGATAAATCCTCCGTCTGCAAGATTTCAAAGAGCTTTTCGTCTGGAATATCGAAAGGATTCGTGGCATCCGTCTTTGGTGGGGCAATATAGGTTGACCCCGGTAGAATCGTACGATAGCTATTTTGTGAAAAACCAACATGCTTGATAGATTCGATGATTTTGCTCTCGTTTTTGTCAATCAGGATAATGTTGGAGTGTTTCCCCATGATTTCCATAACTAGAGTAACCTTGACGCTGTCACCGATTTCGTTTTTATTAGAGACGGAAATCTCAAGGACACGGTCGTTTTCCAGTTGCTGGATATCCTCGATAACCGCTCCCTGAAGGTATTTCCGCATAATCATGGTATAGGTATTTGGATTCTGCGGATTTGGCAAGTCAGCCTTGGTCGTCTGAATACGCCCAAAGACAGGATGAGCCGAAAGCAGAAGCTTGTAATTCTGACGATTGTTACGAATGGTCAGGACCAACTCACGCTCAAAGGGCTGATTAACCTTCTGGATACGCCCGTAAAGCACTTGCTCACGCAACTCAGTCGTCATATGATGAAGAAAAAAGCCGTCAAAAGACATGATGTACTTCCTTTCTTGTTATTGATAATAATTGTTTTATTTTAAAAATAAAATTTTCTGTGAGACTTTCCTTAGGTGTTGGCGGACGTCAGCGAACTTTTACAAAGTTCCATGACTAATTTTTGAGCCTACCTAACGTCTCAAAAATTCCGAGCGCCTGAAACCTTCTAGTTTCAGGCGCTTTTAACACAGCGGAAAGTCTCAGTTAATTGCTCGCTCTGCTCGCAAAAAAAGATATTTCAAAAACTTGCAGAGTTTATGGGCTTTGTTAGTTTTTTTAAATAATTTGCATACGTTATGAACGTAAATATTGCCTAACTATTATAGCACAAAGAGAGTAAAAATGCTTTGGATGGGTAGTCGAAATTGAGTTTGTTATTATTATGAACCATTCTTTATTACAAAAATTGTTCCGCTAAAATAGTTAAAAAGTTATGTCTTTTATTTCCCTGAATACCTTTGAATTTATATCTGACTTGTGGTATCATTTAATATGCTGAAAATTAAAGGAGCATTAAATGAACGATATAAAAAAGATATGCAATGCGACTAATTTAAAATACCTAGCTGTTGCACTTATGTTTTTGGACCAAATCTATCAGATGTTCGGGAGTATGGGGGCACCTATATGGTTGACGATGTTGGGACGTCTGTCTTTCCCAATTTTCCTCTTTCTTGCTGCTGATAGTTTTCACTACACTCATGATCGTATGGCTTTTCTCAGGCGTCTGCTTTACATGAGTTGGTTTATGATCATTGGCAACGCCATCATTGGTAGTATTTTTCATAATGGTAGTATCAGTTTAACCAACAATGCCTTTTCAACCTTCTTTATTACTGGGATTTTTATTTGTTCTTGGGATTTGTTGGCTAAGGGGCTTCGCGATAAATCAAACAAGGAGTTGATTCAAGGGATTGGTGTTTTTCTCTTGCCGATTCTTTCATCTATTCCAGTTGTGATTCTTGCAGGCATATTTGAAACGCCACATGCAAACCCAATCGTTGTGCAGATTGTTGCCTTTATCTTGTCACTTGTGCCAAGTATTATCATGGTTGAGGGTGGCTTTGTAATGGTTATTTTGGGGTTGCTATTCTATATTTTCCGTACCAATCGTATGGCTCAAATCATTGTTTTAGTTGTTATTTCAGTGATTGCCCATCTTTTTGACCCGACAGGCGTTCAGTGGATGATGATCTTTGCGGCAATTCCTATGTATTTCTATAATGGTGAACGTGGTAGTGGTAACAAGAATTTCTTCTATATTTTCTATCCAGCCCATATTTATCTCTTGTGGATCCTAGCAAGTTTGTTTAGATAAAATGACAAAGACAGTCCTTGTGCTGTCTTTTTTCATGTTCAAAGTCAATTTTTATGGTTTGTTTCCTGCTTCTAAAACTGCTATAATTTAAGGCGTAATAGAATCAAGTGATAAGTCAATTGGAGGTATATCATGACAAAAGTAGCAGTAGTATTTGCGGAAGGATTTGAAGAAATCGAAGCCTTGAGCCCAGTGGATGTCTTCCGCCGAGCAGGATTTGACTGTAGCATGATAGGACTTGAAAGTACGTCAGTGACTGGCTCACATGGAATTCAAGTCGCTATGGATGGTGTATTTGATGGTAATTTTGCGGATTATGACTTGGTGGTCCTTCCTGGAGGTATGCCTGGCTCAACTAATCTACGCGACAACCAAGCCTTGATTGCCTCTCTTCAAGAAGCTTCAAAAGCTGGAAAATACGTTGTTGCCATTTGTGCAGCACCAATTGTTCTCGAACGTGCTGGTCTTCTTGAAGGTCGCAAATTCACATGTTTCCCAGGTGTTGAAGAACAAATTGCATCTGGCGAGCATCAAACTGACTTGGTGGTTGTTGATGGCAATATTGTCACTAGCCGTGGTGCCGGAACAGCCCTAGCCTTTGCCTATGCCTTGGTTGATTTGTTGGGTGGCGATGGTCAACAGTTGGCTCATACTATGGTTTACGACAGATTGTTCCAATAATCTTATTTTAAGACGGTTATCCAATATTCTTAACACCTATTGTTAGGAATATTGATAATTTATGTTACCCTATGAGATGATTGAGAACGTATCAAACAGAGGGCCTAGTTATAGGCTGGAGAGACTTTAGCTTAGTTTTTAGAGCTTTGGTTTTTCTTTTCTCCTTTGACATCCGTCTTGAAAACGGTTATAATAATCACAAAATAACCTTTAAATGAGTCCAGAGAGGCTTAAAAGGTCGGACAGAGTGAAACAGCAGGGCTCTCCTGTGATTTTTTGTGCGACCTTGCCATGTGGCGAGGTTTTTTTGATGACATTTTGCAGTTTAGAAAGGGTTGTCATGATTTTAGTTGAAGATTTAACCATTGTGAGTCAGCGTGAGATTGCACCTCGTATTTTCGAGATGGTGCTTAAGGGAGAGATGGTTGCAGATATGCAGGTTGGACAGTTCGTCCATCTCAAAGTGCCAGACCCAAGCAAACTCCTTCGTCGTCCGATTTCCATTTCAGAGATTGACTATGACAAGAAAGAGGCAACCATTGTCTATCGAGTGGAACGCGAGGGAACAGCTATTCTGTCTAAGATGGTAGCTGGGCAAACCATCGATACCATGGGCCCTCAGGGAAATGGTTTTGATATTTCAGTTATTGAGGCTGGGCAGAAAGCCCTCCTAGTTGGTGGAGGTATTGGTGTGCCACCTTTGGTTGAGACAGCTAAACAGTTGAAGGCTAAGGGAGTGGAAGTTGTATCAGTCATTGGTTTTGCCAATAAGGATGCTGTCATTTTGGAGGATAAACTCAGAGCTTGTGGTGAAGTCTACGTGACGACTGATGACGGTTCATACGGTATCAAGGGTTACGTTTCGACAGTTATTGATGGTTTCGACTGGACACCAGATGCCGTGTATAGTTGCGGAGCCCCAGGCATGCTTAAATATGTCGATAGCAAGTTTGAAAATCACCCTCACGCCTATGTTTCTATGGAAGCCCGCATGGCTTGTGGTATGGGCGCTTGCTATGCCTGTGTGGTTCACGTTAAAGGAGAGTCGGACGCCAAAAATCTTCGTGTTTGTGAAGAAGGGCCAGTTTTCCCTACTGGAAAAGTCATCGTCTAGGAGGTTACTATGTCAGAGATGAATTCAAAAAATCGTTTAGCTATTAGCCTTCCAGGGCTCGACTTGAAAAATCCTATTATTCCAGCCTCAGGTTGCTTTGGTTTTGGTCAAGAGTATGCCAAGTATTATGATTTGGATAAACTAGGGTCAATCATGATTAAGGCTACTACCGCCAACCCTCGTTTTGGTAATCCAACACCCCGTGTGGCGGAAACACCATCAGGCATGCTCAATGCCATTGGCTTGCAAAACCCTGGTGTTGATGCTGTCTTGTCTGAAAAACTCCCTTGGTTGCAGGAGCATTATCCTGAGCTTCCAATCATTGCCAATGTAGCTGGATTTTCAAACGAAGAATATGCAGAAGTGTCTCATAAGATTTCCAAAGCCAGCAACGTCAAGGCGATCGAGCTCAACATCTCGTGTCCAAACGTGGACCATGGCAATAACGGCCTACTCATCGGACAAGTCCCAGAGCTTGCCTATGCGGCAGTAAAAGCCAGCGTCTCTCACTCTGATGTGCCCGTCTATGTCAAACTGACACCGAGCGTGGCTGATATCACAAGTGTCGCCAAAGCAGTCGAAGATGCCGGTGCGACTGGTTTCACCATGATTAACACCTTGGTCGGAACACGCTATGACTTGGCTACTCGCAAACCTATCATTGCCAACGGTCAAGGTGGTATGTCTGGGCCAGCCGTCTTTCCAGTAGCCCTTAAACTTATCCGCCAAGTTGCTCTAGCTTCAGACCTTCCAATCATCGGTATGGGGGGAGTCGACAGTGCCGAAGCAGCTATCGAAATGTTCATCGCTGGTGCCTCAGCCATCGGTGTCGGAACAGCCAACTTCGCAGATCCCTATGCCTGCCCTAAAATCATCGATCGCCTCCCTGAAGTCATGGACAAGTACGGTATCACAACACTTGAAGACTTGCGTAAGGAAGTTCGAACAGACTTGTTGGGGAAATAGAATAATTGATTTAAAAGTAAAAAGATGGAAACTAAAACTTCCATCTTTTTTATTGGTGACTTTATGTTCAATTCTTTCTCTAGCGTTGTGAATAAAATATATCATTATAAAGGCGTTTAAATAATCGAAGTTCAGTTAATGCCAGATTATATCTATATATTAGTTAGTATTCTACCTCGAATGGGTGAACTATTTTTTCTAGAAATACTAAGTATTCTTGGAGTATAATATCATTATTGATAGATAAAAGATTTTTTGTATTGTAATTTCTTGAAGCTATGTATTTGATTTTTTAAATTTAGAAACTCAGAAAAACGTTTAAAAAAATAAAAGGAGCATTATGAAATTTAAAGATTATACTTGGGACAAAGAGTTTGATATAAAAGGTTATTTTTCAGAATGTCCAGATAATTTCAATAGTAAGAATAATTTGAGCGGTATTTTACATTATTCTTCAAGAGAAATTGTATTAGAATTATTTGGCGAATTTGAAGAGGACCTAGGTATTTCTTTTAATCTTGGCAAGCATTTGGAAAAAATATATGGATTCACTAGTGATGGCAATATTTTAATTTTAAACACTTATGGAGAACCGATGGTATATTTATCATATCCTGGTTTTTCAATAACTAAATATAGAGTTAAAGACTTTAAAATCTACAGTGTATTTTATAATGAAGTAGAAAACTTTGACTATAATTCAGAAGCCTTTAAGAAATTAATAAATGAATTAGATTCTGAAAAAGTAAAAGAATTTAAATTTAGTTTCGAACACATTGAGGAATGGATTGCCAAATCACTGGTGACCATTAAGCGTGATAAGAATCAAACTATTTTTAAGAGTGCAGTACATAAATATCAATCAACAAAAGCGTTAATAAAATCAGTAGGAATGAACTTTGAGGATTCAGCAATACTACATTCTTCGTTTACAAACATATCATTTACAAGTGATTATTTTATTAAACTTACTTCAGCTGATTCAAAAAAAAGACTTTTTAATGATTTTTATCATGCTTCATGCAAGATTAAGGACCTTATTGAAATTTTATCAAATATACATT
>NZ_JACLQJ010000015.1:0-57664 GCF_016648665.1 Streptococcus sp. 23.2 | reverse complement strand
TGGCTCGGTAGCTCAGTTGGTAGAGCAATGGATTGAAGCTCCATGTGTCGGCGGTTCGATTCCGTCTCGCGCCATTTGTTTATATTTTGGAAGGGTAGCGAAGAGGCTAAACGCGGCGGACTGTAAATCCGCTCCTTCGGGTTCGGGGGTTCGAATCCCTCCCCTTCCATAGTTACGGGCATAGTTTAAAGGTAGAACTAAGGTCTCCAAAACCTTCAGTGTGGGTTCAATTCCTACTGCCCGTGTTAGTAAAGTGGCGAATGTGGTGAAGTGGTTAACACATCAGATTGTGGCTCTGACATTCGGGGGTTCGATTCCCCTCATTCGCCTATATTTTTGGGGTATAGCCAAGCGGTAAGGCAAGGGACTTTGACTCCCTCATGCGTTGGTTCGAATCCAGCTACCCCAGTTATACTTTGCCGGCGTGGCGGAATTGGCAGACGCGCTGGACTCAAAATCCAGTGTCCGCAAGGACGTGCCGGTTCGACCCCGGCCGCCGGTATAAGTTACACTCCTTTAGGAGTGTTTTTTTGTCTATAGGAGTTTAATTTTTATGTCTGATAAATTTCAGCTTCTCTTAAAGCAAATTCGTTTTCCTGAGGAACACGATGCTTTTAAAGAAATTAAAGATGGTTCTATCGAAACAGTAAAACTATTTAAATCAAAACGGCAGTGGTTTTTTGTTTTTTCTTTTCCTAGTGTTCTTTCTTATGAGTCTTTTGTGCTTTTTGATAGTTTACTTCATTCTTCCTTCAATTCTTTAGGTGCCAAAGCTTCTTTTGAGATTCGTTTATTTTCTACTTCTTGCGATGATTCTTTACTTGAAGATTATTTTTCATATGCCTTAGATAGTTTAAAAGTTTCTCACTTTTCTATTTATTCTTTATTCTCAAATCTAAAGGTTGAAATTTCAAATAATAGTATTTGTGTTAAGGCTCCAGCGCATATTATTAAAGAAAATTTACAGGATAGGTTTATTTCTTTGATTTCTAAATCTCTTTCTCAAGTTGGTTTATCTGACGTATCAATTTCTGTTCTTGAAGATAAGGAAGCGTCATCTTCTTTAGAAGAGGCTTACGAAACAAACAAGGTTTCTTTACAAGAACAAGCTGAATCTCAGGCAAGACAGGCTCTTCAATCTATTCTTGAGAGTGCTCCAACACCGAAACCTGTGAACGAACCGGACCAAAATTTTGCTGAGAAACAAAGTCAACGTCAAGCTAGTTTTGATAAGGCTGAAATAACGCCAATGGTTGATATTAATTCTGAAGAGAATCGTGTTGTTTTTGAAGGATATATTTTTGATGTAGAGCAACGCGAAACTAAGACGGGTCGAATTATTATTAATTTCAAGGTAACTGATTATACCTCTAGTTTTGCAATGCAGCGCTGGGTCAAAGATAGTGATGAGCTTGCTAAGTTCGATATGATAAAAAAGGGGAACTGGGTAAGAGTTCGCGGTCGTATTGAGAATAATCCTTTCACTCATAGCCTGACAATGAATGTACAAGATATCAAAGAGATTTCGCACACACCTCGCAAGGATTTGATGCCTGAGGGACAAAAGCGTGTGGAATTTCATGCACATACTAACATGTCGACTATGGATGCCATGCCAACTGTGGAAGAGCTTATTGACACTGCTGCTTCTTGGGGGCATCCAGCTGTTGCTATAACTGATCACGCTAATGTTCAGAGTTTTCCTCATGGCTACCATAGGGCTAAGAAAGCTGGTATTAAAGCTATTTTTGGTCTTGAAGCCAATCTTGTTGAGGATAAAGTTCCTATTGTTTATAATTCCCAGAATTTGGAATTAAAAGAAGCAACTTATGTTGTATTTGACGTTGAGACAACGGGCTTGTCTGCTGTTCATAATGATTTGATTCAGATTGCGGCATCAAAAATGCATAAAGGTAATATTATTGAGCAATTTGATGAATTTATAGACCCAGGGCATCCTCTTTCTGCTTTTACTACTGAGTTGACAGGTATTACTGATAATCATGTAAAAGGTGCTAAACCTTTAGTCCAAGTTTTACAGGAGTTTCAAGAATTCTGTCAAGGAACTGTGCTAGTAGCCCATAATGCGACCTTTGACGTTGGTTTTATGAATGCCAATTATGAAAGACATCAGTTACCAACAATTTCACAACCAGTTATTGATACTTTAGAATTTGCACGAAATCTTTATCCTGAGTATAAGCGTCATGGTTTGGGTCCTTTGACGAAGCGGTTTGGTGTGGCTTTAGATCACCACCACATGGCCAATTATGATGCGGAAGCAACGGGCCGTTTGTTGTTTATCTTCATAAAAGATGTGTTTGATAAGCACGGTTTGACTAATTTGGAACAGTTGAACACGGATTTGGTTTCTGAAGATTCGTATAAAAAGTCTCGTGTTAAACATGCGACGCTGTATGTTCAGAATCAAACTGGCTTGAAGAATATCTTTAAGTTGGTAAGTTTATCAAATGTCTCATACTTTGAGGGGGTAGCACGTATTCCTCGTACGGTCTTAGATGAGTATCGTGAGGGAATCATTGTAGGTTCTGCTTGTGCTGATGGTGAGGTTTTTGATACGCTTCTGTCTCATGGTATTGACAAGGCAGTTGAAGTTGCTAAATATTATGACTTTATTGAAGTTATGCCACCAGCGATTTATGCACCATTGATTGCGAAGGACTTAATTAAGGATGAGGTGGCTATAGAACAACTGATTCGAGATTTGATTGAAGTTGCTAATCGTCTGGACAAGCCTGTGCTTGCTACAGGAAATGTACATTATATCAATCCTGAGGATGCGATTTATCGTGAAATCATTGTTCGTGCTTTGGGACAAGGAGCAATGATTAATAGGCCAATCGGTAAGGGAGAAAATGCGAAACCTGCTCCTTTACCTGAAGCGCATTTTAGAACAACGAATGAGATGCTAGATGACTTTGCCTTTTTGGGAAAAGACTTAGCCTATGAAATTGTTGTAACTAATACGCAGGCTATGGCAGACCAAATTGAAGAGGTCGAGGTTGTCAAAAAAGACTTGTACACACCTTTCATTGATCGTGCGGAAGAACAGGTTGCGGAGATGACATATGCTAGAGCGTTTGAGCTCTATGGTAATCCTTTGCCTGATATTATTGATCTGCGAATTGAGAAAGAGTTGTCCTCAATTCTTGGTAATGGTTTTGCCGTAATTTACCTGGCTTCGCAGATGTTGGTTAACCGTTCAAATGAACGTGGGTACCTAGTTGGTTCGCGTGGATCTGTCGGTTCTAGTTTTGTTGCGACGATGATTGGAATTACTGAGGTTAATCCGATGCCGCCACACTATTTATGTCCTAAATGTCAACACTCGGAGTTCATTACAGATGGTTCTTATGGATCTGGCTTCGATTTGCCTGATAAGGAGTGTTCGGAATGTGGAACGGAGTATAAAAAAGATGGTCAGGATATTCCTTTCGAGACTTTCCTAGGTTTTGATGGGGATAAGGTTCCGGATATCGATTTGAACTTTTCCGGTGATGATCAACCATCAGCCCACTTGGATGTTCGTGATATTTTTGGAGAGCAATATGCTTTTCGTGCTGGAACAGTAGGTACTGTTGCAGATCGGACGGCTTATGGTTTTGTCAAAGGTTACGAACGTGACTACAATAAGTTTTACCGTGATGCCGAGGTCGATCGTCTGGCCATGGGGGCCGCTGGGGTTAAGCGAAACACAGGTCAGCACCCGGGTGGTATTGTTGTTATTCCAAATTATATGGATGTCTATGATTTCACACCTGTTCAATATCCGGCTGATGATGTAACGGCTGCCTGGCAGACGACTCACTTTAATTTCCACGATATCGATGAGAACGTGTTGAAGCTTGATATTCTGGGACATGATGATCCGACTATGATTCGTAAGTTGCAGGATTTATCAGGAATCGATCCAAAAGATATTCGAGCAGATGATCCAGATGTAATGAAACTTTTTTCAGGGACTGATATTTTAGGGGTAACACCTGAACAGATTGGGACACCAACGGGAATGTTGGGAATCCCTGAGTTTGGGACTAACTTTGTTCGTGGTATGGTCGACGAGACGCATCCGACGACCTTTGCGGAACTCTTACAGTTATCTGGTTTGTCCCACGGAACAGACGTTTGGTTAGGTAATGCACAAGATTTGATTAAGGAAGGTATCGCCACTCTGAAAACAGTTATCGGTTGTCGTGATGATATCATGGTATACCTAATGCATGCGGGATTAGATCCTAAGATGGCCTTCACAATCATGGAACGTGTGCGTAAGGGGATGTGGTTGAAGATTTCCGAAGAAGAGCGTAATTGCTATATTCAAGCTATGCGTGAAAATAATGTTCCAGACTGGTACATTGAATCTTGTGGTAAAATCAAATACATGTTCCCTAAAGCCCATGCGGCAGCCTACGTTATGATGGCCCTACGTGTAGCTTATTTCAAAGTGCACCATCCTATTTATTACTATTGTGCCTACTTCTCGATTCGAGCTAAAGCATTTGAGCTTAAGACGATGTCTGCGGGTCTTGATGCTGTTAAAGCTCGAATGGAAGATATTAAGGAGAAGCGCCAACGAAATGAAGCGACTAATGTTGAAAATGACTTATTTACGACGCTTGAAATTGTCAATGAAATGTTAGAACGTGGCTTTACCTTTGGTCAGTTGGATCTTTATAAGAGTCAGGCAACTGAATTTTTGATTGAAGGAGATACCTTGATTCCACCGTTTATTGCACTTGAAGGTTTGGGTGAGAATGTTGCTAAGCAAGTGGTTGCTGCGCGTGAAGAAGGGGAGTTCCTTTCCAAGACAGAATTGCGTAAACGAGGAGGCCTATCATCAACCTTGGTTGAAAAATTGGATGAAATGGGAATCCTAGGAAATATGCCAGAAGATAATCAATTAAGTCTTTTTGATGATTTCTTTTAATGGCTGAAGAGAATTGTCATCAACTTTGAGAGAATGGAGTCAGTCTCCGTTCTCTTTTTGTTTAGGGGGCTGCATGTGATGCTAAAAAGCCAAAGCTGAGAGGAAACCTTTTTCTTCGTCTTATGGTATACTGATAGAAAATTATAGTTTCAAGGAGTTAATCATGGTTTTACCAAATTTTAAAGAAAATCTTGAGAAATATGCTAAATTACTGGTTGCTAATGGGATTAATGTGCAACCTGGTCACACAGTGGCTTTGAGCATTGATGTAGAACAAGCAGAGCTAGCACACCTCTTAGTTAAAGAAGCCTATGCTCTAGGAGCAGCTGAGGTAATCGTTCAATGGTCAGATGATATTATTAATCGCGAGCGCTTCTTGCATGCTGATATGGACCGCATCGAAGAGGTTCCTGCCTATAAAAAAGCTGAGATGGAATATTTGTTGGCCAAGAAGGCAAGTCGCTTAGGTGTTCGTTCATCAGATCCAGGTGCCCTTAATGGTGTAGCTCCTGAACGTTTATCTGCTCATGCTAAAGCTACTGGAGTGGCTTTTAAACCTATGCAGGTGGCAACTCAGTCTAATAAGGTTAGTTGGACTGTAGCTGCTGCAGCTGGTAAGGAATGGGCTAAGAAGGTCTTTCCCGATGCTGCGAGTGATGAGGAAGCTGTAGATTTACTTTGGGACCAAATTTTCAAGACTTGTCGTGTCTATGAAGAGGACCCTGTACGTGCTTGGAAGGAACATGCTGATCGCTTGGATGCTAAAGCACGCCTACTCAATGAAGCACAATTCTCAGCCTTACACTATCAAGCACCTGGAACAGATTTGACTCTAGGATTGCCTAAAAACCATGTTTGGGAGTCTGCAGGTGCCATTAATACGCAAGGTGAAGGTTTCCTTCCTAATATGCCAACAGAAGAGGTCTTTACGGCACCAGATTTTCGTCGTGCAGATGGTTATGTCTCAAGCACAAAGCCTCTAAGCTACAATGGTAATATTATTGAGGGAATCAAGGTAACCTTCAAAGATGGTGAAATTGTAGATATCACAGCGGACCAAGGTGATGAAGTGATGAAGAATCTCGTCTTCAACAATAATGGGGCGCGTGCTCTAGGTGAATGTGCTTTGGTACCAGATCCAAGTCCTATTTCACAGTCAGGCATCACTTTCTTTAACACTCTTTTTGATGAGAATGCATCCAACCACCTAGCTATTGGAGCAGCCTATGCTACCAGTGTTGAGGGAGGGGCAGACATGACAGAAGAGGAGCTTAAGGAAGCTGGTCTTAATCGTTCTGATGTACACGTAGACTTTATGATTGGTTCAAATCAAATGGATATTGATGGTATCCGCCAAGATGGTAGTCGTGTACCGATCTTCCGAAATGGGGATTGGGTAATCTAAGTATGAGGGAGAATTTATCATGATTGGAAGTATGATAGTTGGTTTTCTAATTGGCCTTATTGCCTCTGCTATATCAAATAGGGGTGAACATATGGGCTGTATTGGTAAGACCTTTGTTGGATGGCTAGGTGCTTTTGTTGGTCAGCTTCTTTTTGGAAATTGGGGACCGATGCTAGCAGATACTGCTATCGTTCCTTCAGTACTAGGTGCTGTTATCTTATTAGCCCTTTTTTGGAATCGTAATAGTTAGAAATGAAAGAGTTCTGAGGTATTGGTTAGATATCTAAGGACTCTTTTTTCTTATTTTTTCATTTTCATATACCACTTTTAGAAAAACTGTGGTAGAGTAATAAAAACAGCATCTATTTGGAAAGGACTAGAAATGAGTGACTTAGATAAAAACATGGCTGTAAAAAGTATGGTAGTTATGCGTAAGGCTTTTCGTACCATCGATGCCAAGGTTTCTGAGACCTTTAAAGAATTTAATTTGACACCAACTCAATTTGGAGTCATGGACGTGCTTAATGCTAAAGGACGTATGAAAATTGGCGAATTAATTGACTGCATGCTTGCCACCTCCGGGAATATGACTGTCGTCATTAAAAATATGGAGAAAAAAGGTTGGTTGACGCGAGAAGCCTGCCAAACAGATAAGCGTGCTTTCGAGGTTGATTTGACGGATGAGGGCCGTCGTATTATTCAAGCAGCAATCCCGCCACATCAACGAGCTATTGAGGAGACTTTTTCCGTTCTGACACCTGAAGAGCAGGCACAGTTGGTAGAGCTCCTGAAAAAATTTAAGAATGTCTGAGCATATTTCTTTATATTTCTAATGGAATTATATATATTACTATGTAGTAGTAAAAATCAATTATTAGAAATACAAAGGAAACGTATCATGAAAAACATTTTATTTATCGTTGGATCTCTTCGCAAGGGATCATTTAACCACCAATTAGCAGAAGAAGCTGAGAAAATGTTAGCTGGTAAAGCTAATGTTTCTTATCTTGACTATAGTCAAGTACCTGTTTTTAATCAGGATTTAGAAAGTCCAGTTCTTCCAGTTTTGGCAGAAGTTCGAGAACAGGTCTTGGCAGCAGACGCAATTTGGATTTTCTCACCGGTTTATAATTTCTCAATTCCTGGGCCAGTGAAAAATTTGCTTGACTGGTTGAGCCGTGCCCTTGACCTATCAGATCCTTCAGGGCCATCAGCTCTTCAAGATAAGATTGTAACCGTGTCATCAGTTGCTAATGGTGGTCACAATCAACTTTTTGATGCCTACAAAGACTTGTTACCATTTATCCGTACCCAAGTGGTTGGTGATTTTACAGCGACACGTGTAAATGATACAGCCTGGGCAGATGGGAAATTCCTAGCAACTGAAGAAGTTCTTGAAAGCCTTCAGAATCAAGCGGAAGCTTTGATTGAAGCGATTAAATAAGAATAATGAATACCCGAGGTTTCTAGCTTCGGGTATTTTTATATGCAATAATGAAAAAAAGACACCCTAAGGTGTCTTCGTATTATGAAGGCGGTAGACGGATTTGAACCGACGATCAAGCTTTTGCAGAGCCGTGCCTTACCACTTGGCTATACCGCCATAACAGATACCATTCTATCGAAAAAAAAAAGATTCGTCAAGTCTCTTTCATCAAATTGACTGGTTGATTATTCAAACTGCCTATTTACAAGAAACATAAAGAGGTTGAAAGACATTCAACCTCTTCATATTAATTATAACTGTTGAAGATAGATTACTAACACGCAAGTGTTGATTATTGTCTAATCAAGTAATCAAATGCTCCGATAGCAGCTGTAGCACCAGACCCCATGGAGATAATGATTTGCTTGTAGGCACTATCTGTACAGTCACCTGCAGCAAAAATACCAGGGATATTTGTTGAACCAAATTTATCAACGATAATTTCTTGGCGCTCATTGAGTTCAATACCACTATCTTTGAGCCAAGCAGTATTTGGTACAAGACCAATTTGAACAAAGACACCTTCAAGATCAAGATGTTTTTCTTCGTTTGTATCACGCTCAACGTAATTCAAACCAGTTACATGATCTTGACCAACAATTTCTTTGGTTGCAACGTTCTTAAGAATGGTTAGATTATCAGTTTTAGCAGCTCGTTCTTGTAAGACTTGATCTGCCTTTAATTCAGGTAAGAACTCTAAGACCGTAACATGTTTAGTAATGCCAGCTAAATCTAAAGCCGCTTCCAAACCTGAGTTACCACCACCGATAACTGCAACATTCTTCCCTTCAAATAGTGGACCATCACAGTGTGGGCAGTAAGTAACACCTTTATTGCGGAATTCTTCCTCGCCAGGAACGTTGATATTACGCCATTTGGCTCCGAGAGCCAGGATGGCAGTTTTGGATTTTAAAACGGCACCGTTAGCCAGTGTCACTTCAATAAGTTCTTTCTTTTCGATGCCAGTAGCTAATTGACTTTTGATGATATCAACATCATAAGATTTCGTATGCTCTTCAACTTGGGCCATTAACTTAGGACCTTCTGTATATAGCGTACCAATCATGTTCTCAATGCCGACTGTCTCGATAACTTGTCCACCAAAGGTTTCTGCTAAAAGACCAGTTTTTAAACCTTTACGGGCAGCATAGATGGCCGCACTGTTTCCAGCAGGGCCACCACCAATAACCAAAACATCATAGACACCTTTATCAGCGAAAGCATCAGCATCAAGTGGTCCGTCCAATTTTTCTACAAGCTGTTCAATGGTTGCACGACCAGATGTAAATTCTTCTTGGTCTTTGTAAACCGTAGGAACAGACATGATACCTTTAGCTTTGACCTCATCCTGATACATCCCACCTTCAATCATGGTGTGAGTGATATTTGGGTTCAAAACAGCCATTATATTAAAGGCTTGAACAACGTCTGGACAATTGTGACATGTTAATGAAACATAAGTCTCTAAATCGATGGTTTTATCAATCTTCTTGATACGTTCGATAGTGTCCTTATCAACTTTAGGTGGACGACCAGAAACTTGCAAGAGAGCTAAAATGAAAGATGTGAATTCGTGGCCCATTGGTAAGCCTGAGAAAATAACACGACTTTTTTGCCCTTTTTGTGTAATACCAAAACTAGGTTGACGTTTTAAATGTGTTGATTCAAGACTAATACGGTCAGACATAGCGGCAATCTCGTCTAGAAATTCTTTTACTTTTCGAGAATTATCGTCATCCCCTAAATCCGTTTGTAATACAATATCAGATTCTAGTAAATTTAAATATTGTGCTAATTGCGTCTTGATTTCTTTATCTAAGACCATGGATACCCCCTGGTTGTTAAATTTTACCTACAAGATCTAAGCTAGGAGTAAGTGTTTCAGCTCCTTCTTTCCATTTGGCTGGACAAACTTCACCTGGATGTTGGCGAATATATTGAGCAGCACGGACTTTATCAATAAGAGTGCTTGCATCCCGTCCGATACCGTCAGCGTTAATTTCCATCATTTGGATAACGCCATCTGGATCAATGATGAATGTACCACGTTGTGCGAGACCATCTTGCCCAAGAACATCAAAGCCTTGTGAGATGTGGTGTGAAGGATCTCCAATCATAGGATAAGTAATAGTTCCAACAACATCTGAGTCATCATGCCAAGCTTTGTGAACAAAGTGAGTGTCAGTAGAGACAGAGTAAACCTCTACACCAAGAGATTTAAGAGCTTCATATTGTTCTTGAAGGTCACCGAGTTCAGTTGGGCAGACAAATGAAAAATCTGCAGGGTAGAAGCAGAAAACAGCCCATTTTCCCTTAATATCTTCATCTGTAACAGTAATGAATTCCCCGTTGTGGTAAGCTTGTGCTGAAAATTCAATAATTTCTTTTCCGACTAATGACAAAATAATGTCCTCCTCTATTTTTGATAGCCTAATTATAAACAAAATACTTATCAACCTCAAAGAAAACGATTGCAATTTTAATACGGGTGAATTTTTTCTAATGGTCAGACTGATTTTAGAGCTTGTCAAATGTCACTTTTTTTGATAAACTACTATAGTTGCGTAAAGTGACAAATACTCATTCTAAGCCGATTGTGGTCTTGTTGCCGCAGGGTGGGACTGCAAGTCTAAAGCTTAGAAGAGGAAAAAACAATTTTTAAGGAGAAATACTCATGGCAGTAATTTCAATGAAACAACTTCTTGAGGCTGGTGTTCACTTCGGTCACCAAACTCGTCGCTGGAATCCTAAGATGGCTAAGTACATCTTCACAGAACGTAACGGGATCCACGTTATCGACTTGCAACAAACTGTAAAAATGGCTGATACAGCTTACGAATTCGTTCGTGAAGCAGCAGCTAACGATGCAGTAATCTTGTTCGTTGGTACTAAAAAACAAGCAGCTGAAGCAGTAGCTGAAGAAGCAACTCGTGCTGGTCAATACTACATCAACCACCGTTGGTTGGGTGGTACTCTTACAAACTGGGATACTATCCAAAAACGTATCGCTCGTTTGAAAGAAATCAAACAAATGGAAGCTGATGGAACTTTCGAAGTTCTTCCTAAGAAAGAAGTTGCACTTCTTAACAAACAACGTGCACGTCTTGAAAAATTCTTGGGTGGTATCGAAGATATGCCTCGCATTCCAGATGTAATCTACATCGTTGACCCACACAAAGAACAAATCGCTGTTAAAGAAGCTAAAAAACTTGGTATCCCAGTTGTAGCGATGGTTGATACAAACGCTGATCCAGATGAGATCGATGTAATCATCCCAGCTAACGATGACGCTATCCGTGCCGTTAAATTGATCACTTCAAAAATGGCTGATGCTATCATCGAAGGTAACCAAGGTGAAGATGCTTCTGCAGATTTCCAAGAAGCAGCTGCAGCTGATTCAATCGAAGAAATCGTTGAAGTTGTCGAAGGTGACAACAACTAATCTTTAAGATTGGTTAGGGCTCGATGCCTACTAAAGATACGACAAACACCTAAGGGGCGGGGCTCAGCCCTGCCCCTTAGTTTGATAAAATAAATTTGGAGAAAAACAAAATGGCAGAAATTACAGCTAAACTTGTTAAAGAATTGCGTGAAAAATCTGGTGCTGGTGTCATGGACGCTAAAAAAGCATTGGTTGAAGTTGAAGGTGATATCGAAAAAGCGATTGAATTGCTTCGCGAAAAAGGTATGGCTAAAGCAGCTAAGAAAGCTGACCGTGTTGCAGCTGAAGGTTTGACTGGTGTTTACGTTAACGGTAACGTTGCAGCAGTTGTTGAAGTTAATGCTGAAACTGACTTCGTTGCGAAGAACGCTCAATTCGTTGAGTTGGTAAACGAAACAGCTAAAGTAATTGCTGAAGGTAAACCAGCTAACAACGAAGAAGCACTTGCATTGACTATGCCTTCAGGTGAAACTCTTGAAGCTGCATACGTAACTGCTACAGCTACTATCGGTGAAAAGATTTCATTCCGTCGTTTTGCAGTTGTTGAGAAAACTGATGCACAACACTTCGGAGCTTACCAACACAACGGTGGACGTATCGGTGTTGTTTCAGTTATCGAAGGTGGAGATGATGCTCTTGCAAAACAAATCTCAATGCACATCGCAGCGATGAAACCAACTGTTCTTTCATACACTGAATTGGACGAACAATTTGTTAAAGATGAATTGGCACAACTTAACCACGCTATCGATCAAGATAACGAAAGCCGTGCTATGGTTAACAAACCAGCTCTTCCACACCTTAAATATGGTTCTAAAGCTCAATTGACTGATGCTGTTCTTGCTCAAGCTGAAGAAGATATCAAAGCTGAGTTGGCTGCTGAAGGTAAACCAGAAAAAATCTGGGATAAAATCATCCCAGGTAAAATGGACCGCTTCTTGCTTGACAACACTAAAGTTGACCAAGCATACACACTTCTTGCTCAAGTTTACATCATGGACGACAGCAAAACAGTTGAAGCTTACCTTGAATCAGTAAACGCTTCAGTAGTAGAATTCGTTCGCTTTGAAGTTGGTGAAGGTATCGAAAAAGCATCTAACGACTTTGAATCAGAAGTTGCAGCTACAATGGCAGCAGCTCTTAACAACTAATTCTAGTTGCTAGATAAAAAGAAAAGAAGTTACGTGAATGAATCGTAGCTTCTTTTTTTGTTGCTATTAAAAAACGTCTGAGTATGCCCCAGACGTTGAAAAAGTAATTAATGAGCGAAGGTATTTACACCAAGTAGAAGAGAGAGTGTTCCCATGATGATACCTGCAAGGATAACCCCAAGCATAACAGCAATAACACTACGTTTAAAGTCCCAATCTAGGATAGATGCTGCTAGGGTACCAGTCCAAGCTCCTGTTCCTGGAAGCGGGATTCCCACAAAAAGTAGAAGGGCCCAGAAGACACCCTTATCTCCGGCAGCTTTTTCAAGTTTTTGGCCACCACTGTGACCTTTTTTAAGACACCAGGTAAAGAAGCCACCAATCAGAGGTTTGTCTGCCCCCCATTCGAGAACATGGCGGGCGAAGAAAAAGATAATTGGAACTGGAATCATGTTCCCAATGACACAAAGAATTAGGGCTTGCCACCAAGGAATACCTGAGGCGATAGCAACAGGTACGGCTCCACGGAGCTCAACTAAAGGAATCATAGAGATTAAGAGTGCAATGATGTATTTCATGAGTAACCTTTCATAGGGAAATAAATAAGAGATATGAGCTTTATCGAGAGTGATAAGACTAATACTACTGCGAAAGTGCTAAAAAGTACTTGTTGGATTAGGTGGGTCTCAGCCTGTTAAAGTGGATAGAAAATTTGAATCAAACACCTTAAGTTACCTAATATTTCAGTCTTATTTATTGTATCTTATATGGTCTTTAATGACAACTTTAAAAAGCTTTTTGAAGGTATAGTTTCCCATGAGCTGACATTTTTGGTATAATAATAGTCAGTTATAGTCAAATTAGACTGGAGGAATTAAGATGGCAAGAAATACATCAGATAGTATAGAAGAATATATTAAAGAATTGCTGGGCCAGTCTGGAATTGCTGAGATTCAACGCTCGAACTTAGCAGATACTTTTCAAGTTGTACCGAGTCAGATTAACTATGTTATTAAGACTCGTTTTACAGAAAGTCGTGGTTATATTGTTGAGAGTAAACGTGGAGGTGGCGGTTATATTCGTATCGTCAAGGTCAGATTCTCCGACAAGCACCACATGATTAATGATTTGCTTCAGAACTTGGCAGATCAGCTCAGCGAGCAGGTATTTACAGACTTGATTCAGTTGCTTTTTGATGAAAAAATCATCACTGAACGTGAGGGAAATTTGATTTTAGCAACTGCTAGTGATGATGTTTTAGGCGAAGATGCGGCCGCTATTCGTTCGCGTATTCTGCGCTCGCTATTACTTAGATTGGATAGAAAAGGAAATTAGATGACGACATATTCAAGAAAAATGCAGGCCATTTTCCATCGTGCTCAGCTAGAGGCAGAGCGTTTTGGAAGTCCTTTCTTGGAGACTTGGCATGTGCTTCTGGCTATGGTTGAGGTTCCAGGATCTGTAGCCTACCTAACATTTACTGATTTTGAGGACCGTATTCGTGCGGAAGAGATTGAGACCGCTGCTGTACTAGCGATGGAGAAAAGTCCAAAAGACTTGTCTGAATCAGATATTATCGATTTACGTGCACAGTCACATGCTTTAGAGGCTATGTTGCAAGAGGCAGAGGGAATTGCTAGTGTGACTGGTGCTGTAGAGGTAGGGTCTGAACATGTATTGATGGCCTTCCTTCTTCATAAGGATTTGATGGTTTGTCGTCTCCTTGAAGTTGCTGGTTTTCAATATAAGGATGACAGCGATAAGCCTCGTATTATCGATTTACGACGTTCTTTGGAGCGTTACGCAGGTCTTAGTAAGCAAGATTTGAAGGCCATTCATGACCTTCGTAAGCCTAAAAAATCAAAGGCATCAGGAAATTTTGCTAATATGATGCAGCCTCCTCAATCTTCTACTGGGGAACTGTCAGATTATACCAAAGACTTAACGGCAGTAGCCGAATCAGGTGCTCTTGATCCTGTTATTGGACGTGAGAAAGAAATTTCACGCATGATTCAGGTTTTGAGTCGTAAAACGAAGAATAACCCAGTTCTTGTGGGTGAAGCAGGTGTTGGTAAGACGGCACTTGCGCTTGGCTTAGCACAGCGTATTGCTTCAGGCGAAGTACCTTTTGAGTTGGCTGATATGCGTATCTTAGAGCTTGATATGATGAGTGTGGTTGCAGGAACACGTTTCCGTGGCGATTTCGAAGAACGTATGAATCAGATCATTGATGAGATTGAAGCTGATGGAAAAATCATTCTCTTTATTGACGAATTGCATACGATTATCGGTTCTGGTTCAGGTATTGATAGTACCTTAGATGCGGCGAATATTTTGAAACCCGCTCTAGCACGTGGAACCCTTCATATGGTTGGAGCAACTACTCAAGCTGAGTACCAGAAGCATATTGAAAAAGATGCAGCTCTTTCTCGCCGTTTTGCTAAAATTACAATTGAGGAGCCAAGTGTACCTGAGGCGATTGATATTCTAAAAGGCCTACGGTCGTCTTATGAAGACTATCATCGTGTAACGATTACTGATGAGGCAGTTGAGACAGCGGTCAAGGCGGCCCACCGTTATTTGACAAGTAAAAACTTACCTGACTCTGCCATTGATCTTTTAGATGAAGCGAGTGCAACTGTTCAAGGTCGTATCAAAAAAGAAGCCAAACGTGAGATAACGCCTTTGGATGAAGCACTTCTATCTGGTGATATGAAGGCTGCTGTTAAACAATATAAAGCTAGCCAAAAAGCAAAATTACCCAAACCTGCCTTGGTAGATGCAGATCAGATTATGCAAACCCTTAGTCGTCTATCAGGTATTCCTGTTGAGAAGATGACTCAGGCAGATAGCAAGCGTTACTTGAATCTGGAAGCAGAGCTTCACAAACGTGTTATTGGTCAAGATGAAGCAGTTTCAGCCATTAGTCGTGCTATTCGTCGTAACCAGTCAGGTATTCGTACTGGAAAACGTCCAATTGGTTCCTTTATGTTCCTTGGACCTACTGGTGTTGGTAAGACAGAATTGGCCAAGGCTTTGGCGGAAGTTCTCTTTGATGATGAGTCAGCTTTGCTTCGCTTTGACATGTCAGAATACATGGAAAAATTTGCGGCTAGCCGACTTAACGGTGCTCCTCCAGGTTATGTTGGATATGATGAGGGTGGTGAATTAACAGAGAAAGTTCGCAATAAGCCTTACTCAGTTCTCCTCTTTGACGAGGTGGAAAAGGCTCACCCAGACATTTTCAACATCCTCTTACAGGTTTTGGATGATGGTGTCTTGACGGATAGTCGAGGTCGTAAAGTTGACTTCTCAAATACCATTATCATTATGACTTCGAACTTGGGAGCGACTGCTCTTCGTGATGATAAGACCGTTGGTTTTGGTGCCCAAGACATTTCTCATAATCACCAAGCTATGCAGTCACGTATCATGGAAGAACTTAAGAAGGCCTACCGCCCAGAGTTTATCAACCGTATTGATGAGAAGGTTGTCTTCCATAGTCTAGAGGAAGAGCAACTTCGTGAGATTGTTAAGATTATGGTGAAACCGTTGGTATCAGCTTTGGCTGAAAAAGGGATTGACTTGAAATTCCAACCAGCTGCCCTTAAGCATTTAGCTAAAGATGGTTATGATGTTGAGATGGGTGCTCGTCCATTACGTCGTACGATTCAAACTCAAGTGGAGGACAAGTTATCTGAGCTCTTACTAGGTGGCCAAGTAGTTAGTGGACAAACTCTTAAAATCGGCTGCTCGAAAGATAAATTAACCTTTACAGTAGTGTAAAAATCAAACAAAAAGACATATTACAGGTGTAGTCTGTCTTTTTTGTGTCAATAGGAGTCAAGGTAGAGTCAATCTTTCTGTAAAGATGGGGTAAAAGAAAAAGCCGAGCAAAGCTCGACTGTAATGATTAGAGTTTTTCGTTGACAAAGTTGACAAAGTGATTCCACCAGACCTTGAGGAAGAAGCTTTTCTTAACTTCTTTACCAGCAACCAGTTCCATGCTAGGCATACCTTGGTTAGGCAAGTAACCTTCTCCTACAAGTGACTTATCTTCAAAGGTAGCAGTTCCAACCTTGTCACTTGAGTTGACAGGGGCTTGGACTTGATTTGTAGTAACTTTAATATGTTTACTATTGTTAGCATCTATTTTTTGGATGATATTAAAGTCAGACTTAGCGACGGCAGTGACTTGCTTAGATTTACCATCAATAACATGGGCTTGACTTTTACCGATGGCTTGTCTTTTCTTGGCAATGGTCTTGCTTTCCCAGTGATAGACTACGTAATTAAGCAGGTCGTTAGTTGCAGTGAAACGGGCATAGTCGTCGGTGTCGGTATTATCAGCATTCATAATGACTGTGATAATGCTCATGCCACTTTCATTTGAGTGGGCCACGAAGGAAGCACCGGCTAAATCAGTGGTTCCCGTTTTTAGGCCATCCACTCCTTTACGATAACTAGGTTGTCCCTTGAGCATATAGTTGAAGGTTTTAAGTTTGTTGACACCATCAAAGTCAGCCTCAGTTTTTTTAGTGATGTCGAGAATTTCAGGATATTCTTTCACCACGTGTTGTGCAATGATAGCAACATCTTTAGCACTCATGGTATTTTCTTCGTCTGATTTAGAGCCTGGATAGATATTGTCACCTAAGTAAGAATTATTGAGACCAGAGGCATTGACAATCTTGGCATCAGTGATACCCCAATCTTTAAGTTGGGCTTTCATCATGTCGACAAACTTACTTTCGGTTCCTCCGATTTCCTCGGCTAGAGCAATAGATGCACTGTTGGCACTGGAAATAAGAGTTGCGTCAAGAAGTTGTTTGACAGTGTATTTGCGGGCATCTAGTGGAATATTGGATACTCCGGCACTGACAGTTAGTTCAAAGGGATAGTCAGAAATCTCAACTTTGCTATTCCATTTGAGGTCTCCCTGATCTACCGCTTTATACACCATGTAGGCCGTTAGGAGCTTGGTAATAGAGCCAATCCCTGTAGAGGTAGTGGCATCTTTTTCGTATAAAATTTTGCCAGTAGTCGCTTCGACAGCGATGGCATGTTTGGCTGCGACATCATATCCTTTTTTCTTATCTGCTGCAAAAGCAGGGGCTACGCTTCCCAGACAGAGTAAGAAGGTCATCATAAGCGTAATCAGTTTTTTCATGGTTTGTTCCTTCATGTGTTTTGGATATTTATTATACCACATTTTGAGAGGAACTTAAGGTGTTGAGAAGGGGCTTTTACTTACAAGACCAATTTTGAAGGCAAGATAAAACTACCTTTTGATAGCTAAAAGGTAGTTTTGTGTTTACTTGTTTCCTGTAAAGAAATTAACGATATGATTCCACCAAACTTTTAAGAAGAAACTTTTCTTGATAGATTGGTTGGCTGTTACAGAAACTTGAGGTGGCTCAGAGATGTAACCTGTCCCTACGAGATCCTTATCATCAAAAGTTGCAGTTCCGATAGTATCCCCTTTTTTGATAGGTGCCGTTATGGTTTTTGCTTTGATTTTAACAGCATCATTTTTACTATTTATTTTTTGAACGACCGTAAGGTCTGACTCGAGTTTAGCAGAGATGGTTTGGCTATCTCCGTCAGCCACCTTGATATCATTTTTCTTGACGATTTGTCCTTTGGTGTTGAGGGTTTTGATTTCCCAGTTTTGTGTCACATAATCTAGCAACTCATTTGTGGCTGTGAATCTGGCAGCTTCATCTTCTCCGCCATTATCCGCATTCATAACAACGGTAATCAAGCTCATGCCATTTTCATTGGAGTGGGCTACGAAGGAAGCCCCTGCAAGTTCAGTTGTTCCAGTCTTGAGTCCATCAACGCCTTCACGGTAGTTGTCTTGACCTTCTAACATGTAGTTGTGCGTCGTTAATTTGTTGTCACCTTCGAAATCAGTTTCGGTTTGCTTGGTGATTTCAAGTACCTGAGGATAGTCTTTGATGAGGTGGTCTGCAATAATGGCAACATCTAGAGCACTCATAGTATTTTCGTCATCTGCTTTAGAGCCAGGATAGCGGTTATCGCCTAGGTATTTATTATTTAGTCCTGAAGCGTTGTATAATTTAGCATCTGTAATGCCCCACTCTTTAAGTTGGGCTGTCATAGTGTCAACAAATGCACTCTCTGATCCTGAGATTTTTTCAGCTAGAGCAATAGCAGTACTGTTAGCGCTGGAAATGAGGGTGGCATCTAGGAGCTGTTTAACAGTGTATTTTCGGGAATCTAGTGGGACATTTGAAACTTCTGAATCAACGGTTAAGTTGAAAGGATAGTCTGAGATATCGACGTCAGTGTCCCAGGTAATTTTTCCTTGGTCAACTGCTTTATAGACCATGTAGGCTGTTAGGATTTTAGTCATTGAAGCCACACCGTCAGGAGTAGTGGCGTCCTTTTCATAGAGGACTTTCCCTGTAGTTGCTTCGACAGCAATCGCATGTTTAGCGGAAACATTGAAGTCATCTGTCTGTTCTTGTGCTAGAGCAGGTGTTACTAGGCCTAGTAAGATTAAGGCAATCATAATGATGTGTTGTAATTTTTTCATAGTCATTCCTTTGTCTCTCATAAGTGTTTATTATATCACAAAACGACTTAAATATCTGAGAGAAAGGGAGACTTGGGTGCTAACTTATGCCGGAGCTCTGCCATTTTTGACTATATTATGGTAAAATGAAAGTTATATCAAATGAATGACATAAAGTTGACCGGTTCGTTTTTGTAAGGGCTGGTCATGGATAAAAAGAGGGATCAAACATGGCTAAACAAACTTTTGAGATGACCTTTGCAGGACGCCCGCTTGTCGTTGAAGTTGGGCAGGTAGCCAAGCAGGCTAATGGTGCTGTCGTCGTGCGTTATGGAGATACAACGGTATTATCAACAGCTGTTATGTCTAAAAAGATGGCAACGGCAGATTTCTTTCCTTTACAGGTTAATTATGAGGAAAAAATGTATGCAGCTGGCAAGTTCCCGGGGGGCTTTAACAAGCGTGAGGGTCGCCCTTCAACAGATGCCACGTTGACTGCTCGCCTCATTGATCGTCCTATTCGTCCTATGTTTGCGGAGGGCTTTCGTAACGAAGTTCAGGTCATTAACACGGTTCTCTCTTATGATGAGAATGCTAGTGCTCCGATGGCGGCTATGTTTGGGAGTTCTTTAGCTCTTTCTATCTCTGATATTCCTTTCAATGGTCCAATTGCTGGGGTTCAAGTAGCCTATGCTGCAGAAGATTTCATCATCAATCCAAGTGCAGCGGATAAGGAAGTTTCACTTTTAGATTTGACAGTGGCAGGTACCAAGGAAGCTATCAATATGGTAGAGTCAGGTGCCCAGGAATTGTCTGAGGATATTATGTTGCAAGCACTCTTGAAGGGGCATGAGGCCATTCAAGAGTTGGTTGATTTCCAAAATTATATCGTTGCAGCTGTTGGTAAGGAAAAGGCTGAGGTTGAACTTCTACAAGTTGATGCTGATTTGAAAGTCGAAATCGAAACAGCTTATTATGATCAGTTAGCTAAGGCTGTTCAGGTGGAAGAAAAACTGGCGCGTGAAGCAGCAACCCAGGCTGTAAAAGAAGAGGTCCTCGCTTCTTATCAGGAACGCTTTGCGGAAGATGAGGATAAGGAAACTATTCTGCGTGATGTGGCAGAAATCCTTGAGCAGATGGAACATGCTGAAGTGCGCCGTCTCATTACCGAGGATAAGGTTCGTCCAGATGGCCGTCGTGTGGATGAAATCCGTCCTTTGGACGCAGAGATTGACTTTCTTCCTAAGGTTCATGGTTCAGGTCTCTTTACACGTGGTCAAACTCAAGCCTTGTCAGTTTTGACTTTGGCACCTATGAGTGATACACAGCTTGTTGATGGTTTGGATCCAGAGTATAAGAAGCGTTTCCTTCACCACTATAATTTTCCTCAGTATTCAGTGGGTGAAACAGGGCGTTACGGTGCACCAGGTCGACGTGAAATTGGTCACGGAGCCTTGGGTGAACGTGCCCTTGCTCAGGTTCTTCCAAGTATTGAAGAGTTCCCTTATGCTATCCGTTTGGTAGCAGAAGTCTTGGAGTCAAATGGTTCTTCCTCACAAGCTTCTATTTGTGCAGGAACCTTGGCGCTTATGGCTGGAGGTGTACCGATTAAGGCACCTGTTGCAGGTATTGCCATGGGACTTATCTCAGATGGTACTAACTACACTGTCCTAACTGATATTCAAGGTTTGGAAGATCATTTTGGAGATATGGACTTTAAGGTAGCTGGTACACGTCAAGGAATTACAGCTCTTCAGATGGATATTAAGATTTCGGGTATTACACCGGCCATTCTCGAAGAGGCTTTGGCTCAGGCAAAGGTAGCTCGTTTTGAAATTCTTGATGTTATTGAGTCAGCAATCGCTGAGCCACGTCCAGAATTGGCACCAACAGCGCCTAAGATTGATAGTATTCAGATTCCTGTTGACAAAATCAAGGTTGTCATCGGTAAAGGTGGCGAAACTATTGACAAGATTATCGCTGAAACTGGTGTCACTATTGATATCGATGAAGAAGGTCTTGTTCAGATTTTCTCTAGCGATCAGGATGCTATTATCCGTGCTAAAGCTATCATCTCCGATCTTGTACGTGAAGCTAAGGTTGGTGAAGTTTACACTGTACCCGTTGTGCGTATTGAAAAGTTCGGTGCCTTTGTCCACCTTTTCAATAAGACAGATGCTCTCATCCATATCTCAGAACTAGCTTGGGAACGTACTGAGCATGTCGAAGATGTGGTTAAAGTTGGGGGTACGGTAACTGTTAAAATTATCAAAATCGATGAAAAAGGACGTATCGATGCCTCAATCAAGGCCTTGCTTCCTAAGCCTGAAAAACTTGATGATGGGGAAAATGGAGGAGAGCAGCGACATCGCCGTCGTTCTCATCATAAACCACGCCACCATAATGAAAGTGGTGAAGCACCGAAAAATCCTGATAAATCAGAAACGAAAGAACACACAGAAGAATGACAGAAAATCAAGAATTGCAAGCTTTTGATGAAACTCTAAGAGAATTTTTAAAGGAACCAGACCACTTTTTGACCAGTCTGGCTTTGGTTAATCACCTACAACGTACTCCCGTCTTGGCTGCCCAAGACCTCTACGCAGTTGAAGTGGAAGGAAAGAAGGTTGTTCCTGTCTTCACCAATGAACAGGACCTACAATCTTTCCAAGCTACTCAAGAGAGTGCTCGAGAACAGACTTGGGTAGAACGTTCGAGCTTAGATGTTTTAACACAACTTGTTCAGGCAGAGCTTTTTGGTCTTGCTTTCAATTTAAAAGAGGATGGTGACTTCTCGAATACCACTCTTTTTGCAAGCAGTGAACTCATCCAGTTTATCAACTATTTCACTCAGACCCTTAATAATCTTTTGGGTGAGGAAAATCAAAAGGCAGATCCTAAAGATAAGATTTATCTTGTTCCAGCCTTCATTCACAAACGAGAGGAAGATGGCCAGGATGACCGTCTCTTTGCGACCATGTCGAATGCAGAGGGACAGAGTTATGTGCCTGTGTTTACGAACTTAACGAGCTTTGCAAAATGGTACGGTAACGAGACTTTTGGCCTACCTTTCCGTAAGGCTAAAGGGACGATTTTGCAATGGCCACTGTCAGAAATTTACCAGCCTTCAACAGGTGAAAATGAGTTGGATAAGGTTCAAGGTATTGTCATCAATCCGTTTGATGAGCAGCCTGAGTTAGTCGACTGGTCTTATTTTGAAGGGGATAGCGAGTAGACCTAGTGTTGGTAGCTTTCCACTTTAAATAATAATAGGGCCACAGCAAACAATAATAACAATAATGATGTAAGGAGTGACCTAAATGGGTTGGTGGAAAGAAAGTATTGATATAGTAAAGAAAAATGACCCAGCAGCTCGGACGAGTCTAGAGGTTCTTTTAACCTACCCTGGATTAAAAGCCTTGGCTGCCCATCGTATCTCACATTTTCTCTGGCGCCACCATTGTCGACTCTTAGCGCGTATGCATAGTCAGTTTTGGCGCTTTTGGACTCAGATTGAGATTCACCCAGGGGCTCAGATTGCTGAAGGTGTCTTCATTGACCATGGCTCTGGCCTTGTTATTGGTGAGACAGCTGTTGTGGAGAAGGGGGCTATGCTTTACCACGGTGTCACTTTAGGTGGTACTGGTAAAGATGTCGGAAAACGTCACCCAACCGTTCGTGAGGGTGCCCTAGTTTCAGCCCATGCTCAGGTCATAGGCCCTATTGAGATTGGAAAGAATGCTAAGGTGGGGGCGGCAGCCGTGGTTGTTGCAGATGTCCCAGAAGATGTTACAGTCGTTGGTGTTCCTGCTAAGGTTGTGCGTGTTCATGGTCAAAAGGATGAAGAAGTTATCCACGATATTGAAGAAGGTCGTGAATACTATAGCGAAAAGCTAGAAGACCTTCTAAAAGCAGCTAGCTTCCACTCATCACGTCTATAAGGAAAGGAAACGATGAAACTCTTTAGTTCAAAGGTGACTCGATTGACGGTTGTGGGTCCTCTTGCTCTTGTTTACATTGCTTTACATAGAGCAGACTATAGCATGGCCGCCTTATGGTTTTGCATTGCTCTGTTATGGGCCGGTCTGGTTTTTAAGCAACGACACAAGTGAGATTTGAGTAATGAAAAAATTCTTTAAGGAAAATCCTTTTTTGGTCTTCTATATAGTTGGGAGTTTTCTTTCAGCTATGTCTCTCTTGGCTCAAGGTCAGCTAGTTGCGGCTATTTGGATTATCATTCTCGTTATACTCTTGTGTTTGTACCTAAACCATATCAAGGATAAAAAATAGTTTCCAGTTAATTGAAAGGAATCTCAAGTGATTAAAATTTATGATACGATGACGCGTTCGCTCCGTGATTTTGTACCTTTGACAGAAAATGTTGTCAATATGTATGTCTGCGGACCAACAGTTTACAATTATATTCATATCGGAAATGCCCGTTCAGCAGTAGCTTTTGATACTATTCGTCGTTATTTTGAGTATTGTGGCTATACAGTCAACTATATTTCCAACTTTACGGATGTAGATGATAAGATTATCAAGGCAGCTAATGAAGCTGGTATTTCAACTAAGGAATTGTCGGACAAGTTTATCGCGGCCTTTATGGAAGATACCGGACAACTTGGCATCAAACCAGCGACACAAAATCCTCGTGTTATTAACTATATGGATGAAATCATTGCATTCGTGTCGACCTTGGTTGACAAAGGATTTGCCTATGTCTCTGAAGGTGATGTTTACTTCCGAGTAGCTAAGTCAAACAACTATGCTAAATTGGCTAACAAGACCTTGGAAGATCTTGAAATTGGTGCAAGCGGACGTACGGATGCTGAAACAGAACGTAAGGAAAATCCTCTGGATTTTGCCCTTTGGAAAGCTGCCAAAGAGGGAGAAGTTTCTTGGGACAGCCCATGGGGACCTGGTCGTCCTGGTTGGCACATCGAATGTTCTGTAATGGCGACTGAAATCCTTGGAGATACTATCGATATTCATGGTGGAGGGGCAGACCTTGAGTTTCCACACCATACCAATGAAATTGCCCAATCAGAAGCCAAAACTGGCAAGACCTTTGCTAACTACTGGATGCATAATGGTTTTGTCAATGTGGATAATGAAAAAATGTCAAAATCCTTGGGTAACTTCGTGACCGTTCACGATATGCTTCAAACGGTTGATGGTCAAGTGCTTCGTTTCTTCCTAGCGACACAACAGTATCGTAAACCAATTAACTTTACAGAAAAAGCTATCCATGATGCTGAAGTTAATCTTAAGTATTTGAAAAATACCCACAGTCTTCCGTTGACAGAACAGGTGAATCAAGCTGAGTTGCAAACTTATCTTGACACCTTCCAAGAAGCTATGGATGATGACTTTAATACGGCAAACGGAGTGACTGTTCTGTTTGACATGGCCAAATGGATTAATTCAGGCAATTATGATCAAACCGTTAAGGATGCTTTTGAAAAAATGCTCCAAGTCTTCGGTATTGTTTTCGAAGAAGAAGTCCTTGATGAAGATATCGAAAAACTCATTGAAGAGCGTCAAGCGGCGCGTGCTAACAAGGACTTTGCGACTGCAGACCGCATTCGTGATGAGTTAGCTGCTCAAGGTATCAAACTTCTTGATACCAAGGAGGGCGTGAGGTGGACACGTGACTAAACATCTTGATGTCAACCTTATTAACGGCATTGCTCTCGCCTTTGAGGGAGATGCTGTTTATTCCTTGTACATTCGCCGTCACCTGATTTTTCAAGGTCAGACCAAGCCAAATCAACTGCACCGTCTAGCTACACGCTATGTTTCAGCTAAGGCCCAGGCTAGTCTCATTGAAAAAATGCTAGAGCAAGAGCTTTTGACTGAAAAAGAGCTAGACATCTATAAAAGAGGGCGTAATGCGAATAGCCATACCAAGGCTAAAAATACAGATGTTATTACCTATAAAATGTCAACAGGCTTCGAAGCAGTCATGGGCTATCTTCATATGACAGAGGATATCGCTCGCTTAGAGGAACTGATTGCTTGGTGTATTGACGAAGTTGAAAAAGAAATCTAAAAATTCTGCCGAGAGCAGGATTTTTTGTTATTTAAAGGCTATAAAAATTGTAACAGTTAGCCGGAATTTCAAAATTTAGATTATTTGAAAATCAAAGTAATTCAGCGTCTTGACAATGAAAAATTAAGATGAAACTAATATTTAGCATCTTAAAAATGAGAAAGTTAAGGGGTGTCTGACACGTGTAAAACCCCGATATAATAGCGTTTTTTAATAAAACTAATTTGACAGAAAGTAAAAAAAAAGTCTATAATATTAGTAAATGAGGCCATCTAAAAAATGAGGAGGTGAATGGAAATAGCTAAGAAAAAAGTTTTCTATACAACTTTTGCTGCTTTGATTTTATCTAGCTTTACGCTTCAAACAGGTAAAGCAGATGAAGTTCAGGTAAAACCTGATGAAGCTAAAATAGATTATGTTAATAGTGAGGCACCGGCTCCAGTTGCTCCTCAGGCTGATTTTTCTTCAGTAGGAGCTAAGGCAGAGCCAGCGAGTCAAGTAAGTTCAGTAGTGACCTCAACGTCACTGATGGTTGTCTCTTCAAGTGAGACAGATGAGGGGCTTCTTGAGGTACATTCTCAAGTTGATATCGTGGAGACTAGCGTTTCTACGACGACACCTCATTCAGAAGAGGCTCGTGCCCAGGCTTTTGGTGAGGATCGATCAGTAGCGGCATCTGAACGAGGAGATGCAAACCCGACATCTGATTCTGAACAAGCTAAACCAAATATTGTGCTTACTTATGATAAGTCTCGTGAGGCTACAGCGACTGCAGAGTCTCAAACTGTAGCTTCAATATATAAGAGTGAAAGCACCCTATATACATCTGAACTTGCTGGAAATACACATGCAGTTATTGAAAAATCAGAGTATTCTTCACTGGATTCTCATACGACATCTGTAAGTGCGACTCCTACTAGTCAAGCTATTGCAACTTCTGAAGTCGCTTCTGAGTCTGCAAGCACTGCTAGCTCTCTTGCATCTACGGCTCCAGAAACGAGTCAGTTAAATAATAATTCAGAAGATAGCTTAACTGTCCTTACGGTTGGCTGGAAAGATTCATCATCAACTTCTGAGGTCTTTAAAACTTCTGAAGTGGTTTCTATGTTGCAAAGTGAGAGTTTGACCTATTCGTCAGAGGTAACCTTTACGGATGGACTCATCTCAGAAATCTTAGCGACTCCAATCACTTCTGAAGTATATACCGTTGTTCCAAAACGAGACAGTACTGGAGCGCTTCTTGAAGATCAACCTGCTGTTACAGGGAATACAGATATTCTTTATTTAGCACGTGGTGAAATCTTTAACGTCAACTTTGATGTTAACAAGATGGAAGGTAAGAAGATTAAGGGCCTTAATCTAGTCCTTGATGGCAAACAAATTCATCATAGCTACTTTGTTGAAGGAACTCTGGATGAGGTCAATGCTGGTTTGAGTGCCTACCATTTGGCAGAGCAAACGACTGGTATTCATAAAATGACCTTTGAGTTGATTGATACGAATAACAATATTCATTACCTGACACAGACTTTTAGCGTCTTCAATGAAGGCGAGCGTCCAGTGACACCTGATAGTTACCGTAGGAATCAGTATTCATCAACGACAACAACGACTGTACCGGTTACTTATAATACCAGTGCAAATAACTATACTGAGACCGCCAATCATATACAAGCTACGGCTGTCAATGAGTTGGCTGAGACAACTAGAGCGCTAACACAGCAATTGGCAGAACAAATTGCTGAGGTTTTGAGTGGTTGGTCTTCAGCGATTTCTGGAAATAGTTCAACAAGCACAGGTTCAATTGATATCTTCCAAGCAGCAGGTAAAACCATTACTCAAGCTGCGAGAAGGATTGCAGAATCAATCTCAGATCCAGATACAATTGGTAAGCAAGCTTTGGCTGCTGCAACTGTTGTTCTCGTTCTTCTAGTGCTTTACCTAGCAGCAATTACATTTATTTAACATGCTTTGCCCTCGTAAGAGGGCTTTTTTTATGATAGAATTAGCTTATGAAAACAACTAAAGAATTAAGTCTAGACATTGTTTATGGTGTGCATGCCGTAACAGAGAGTCTGGAAGCAAATACTGGAAATAAACTCTATATTCAAGATGATCTTCGAGGAAAAAATGTTGATGCCATTAAGGCCTTGGCAGCTGAAAAGAAGGTTTCCATCTCTTGGACACCTAAGAAAACCTTGTCTGATATGACAGGTGGAGCTGTGCATCAAGGTTTTGTTCTTCGTGTGTCAGAGTTCGCTTATTCTGAGCTCTCAGTTATTATGGATAAGGCTGAACAAGAGGAGAATCCTCTAGTCCTCATTTTAGATGGACTCAACGATCCTCATAACTTTGGTTCTATCCTACGTACAGCTGATGCTACTCAGGTGACAGGAGTTATTATTCCTAAGCATCGTGCTGTGGGGGTAACACCTGTCGTTGCCAAGACATCAACAGGGGCTGTGGAGCATATTCCCATTGCCCGAGTGACCAATCTTAGCCAAACTCTTGATAAGCTTAAAGAAGCAGGCTTCTGGGTATTTGGTACGGATATGGATGGCACCCCATCTCATAAATGGAACACAGCTGGAAAGGTTGCCCTTATCATTGGTAATGAAGGTAAGGGAATCTCTGCTAACATCAAGAAACAAGTGGATGAGATGATTACTATACCCATGAGTGGTCATGTGCAGAGCCTTAATGCCAGTGTGGCAGCAGCAGTTCTCATGTATGAAGTTTATCGAAACCGATTGTAACTATGAAAAAAAGAATACTTCTAGTTGATGGTTATAATATGATTGCCTTTTGGCAAGAAACCCGTCAACTCTTTAAGACCAATCAGCTTGATGAAGCTCGTGAAACATTGCTTCGTAAGCTCAATCATTATGCTAACTTTGAACATATTGATATTATCTGTGTGTTTGATGCCCAGTTTGTTCCAGGAAGTCGTCAGCGTTATGATCAGTATCGTATCAGTGTTATTTTTACTGAGGAAGATGAGACAGCAGATAGCTATATTGAGCGCGCAGCGGCTGAGATGAATACTGTTCAAAATTTAGTTGAAGTAGCAACTAGTGACTTAAATGAACAGTGGGCTATCTTTTCACAAGGAGCTTTGCGTGTTTCGGCGCGTGAGTTGCAAGAGCGTGTCAATACTGTTAAGTCTGACTTAGACAAGATGTCGGCACATATTGACTTAAAGACACCAAAACTACGTCCATGGGACGATGCACAATTAGGGAAATTACAGGACCTTTTAAATGAAATAGAATAGAGGGACATATGACATTTAACATTTTGACAGATTCCACAGCAGATCTAGATGAAAAATGGGCTCAGGAGAATAAGGTAGAGCTCGTTGGTTTGACCATCACGCTTGATGATATTGCCTATGAGACCGTTGGTCCTAACCGTTTAACGAGTGACCGTCTCTTAGAACGTATGCAAGAAGGCAGTCAGCCCACCACAAGCCAGGTGAATGTTGGTCAATTTGAAGAGGTTTTTCGTCGTCATGCTAAAAATGGTGATGCTCTTCTCTATATTGCCTTCTCATCAGTGCTTTCAGGTACTTATCAAAGTGCTGTTATGGCGCGTGACATGATTTTGGATGAATACCCAGAAGCTATCATTGAGATTGTAGATACTCTGGCGGCAGCAGGTGGGGAAGGTTATCTTTCTATTTTGGCGGCAGCAGCTCGTGATCAAGGTAAGAGCTTATCTGAAACGAAAGCCATGATTGAGGACATTCTGCCACGTTTACGGATCTATTTCTTAGTTGATGATCTCTACCATCTCATGCGTGGGGGTCGCCTTTCTAAGAGCTCAGCCATTATTGGTAGTTTGATTAATATCAAACCCCTTCTTTGGTTGGACGCTTCAGGCAAGTTGGTTCCTCTGGCCAAGATTCGTGGACGTAAAAAAGCTATTAAAGAAATGGTCCTACAAGCTACTCAGGATATTGGACATAGCACAGCAATTGTCGCTTATGCCAATGATATTGAAGCTGCGGAGAATCTAAAACAGGACTTGTTAGCAGTTGACGGCATTGAGCAAGTTCTCATTATGCCACTTGGGCCAGTCATCTCTACCCACGTCGGACCAGATACCTTGGCCGTCTTCACGATTGGTAAAGAAGCTAGATAGAAAAGTGTCAGATAGGATTTCCTATCTGATTTTTTGTTTTCTGAAATGATAGATTAATAGAATATAAAAAGATAATCTATACAAAATGAATGATATATTTGACATAACGTAAAATAATGCTATAATGAATCTAGAAAATGGAGGAAACAAAATGAAGAAGTCAAAGAAAAAAGTAGCTAGCACGATGGATGAACGTGCTCAGTTGATCAGCGGAGAATCTTCTGCTAGAGGTTATTGGATAGCCATGCTTGGTATGTTTGTAACGATTATGGTTGCTAGTAAGACACACTCCGTCGAATTAGTGCAGTCACTATTAATCATCACTTTCTTTGGTTCTATGTGCCTAGTATTAGTTCACAGCGTATCACGTAATGGGCATCCATGGTTGCTAGACAAAAAACTTGAGAAGAAGATGCTTATAATTTCCTGGGTAATGTGTTTTTTGGGAATTTTTATATTGCTAATGGGCCTCTTAAGTCTATTTCAGTCGTTTAAGATAGGGAAGAATCTTATGAGTAGTGTAGCATTTTTGACATTGGGTTTGACCCTTATTTGTGACTGCTGGGTTATTATTAAAAGAATCAAGAAGAACCGTCTGGAAGAACAGGAAGACGAAGAGTAGGTTTTTTAAATGAAAAATTTAAAAATGAAGTCAGCGCGTGTAGCAAAGGATCTCACTCAACAGGGGTTGGCAGATGCTATAGGAGTCTCTCGTCAGACTATCTCAGCTATTGAAAAGGGAGACTACAACCCGACTATAAATCTGTGTATTGCTATCTGCAAAACTCTGGACAAAACTTTAGACCAGCTTTTTTGGGAATCTGAGGATTAATTTGTACCCCCTTAGAGGTTAATTAGGTATGATTTCTAGTCTTACACCTTATAAAATTAGAGACTAAAAAATACAAAAAATAAAAGAAAAACACCTCCAAATGACTTGCCTTGGACGTGTTTTTTTGATATTATGTTAAACGGTATTGTTTACCCCATTTGAAAGGCCCCGGAACCTTCCAAATACTTTTCGATGGGAAGGAACACCCATCACTCGTAAACAAAAATCGAACTATATATAGGAGAAATCATGAACAAAACAACATTTATGGCTAAACCAGGCCAAGTTGAACGTAAATGGTATGTCGTTGACGCAACTGATGTGCCACTTGGACGTCTTTCTGCAGTAGTTGCTAGCGTACTTCGCGGAAAAAACAAACCAACTTTCACACCACACACTGATACAGGTGACTTCGTAATCGTTATCAATGCTGAAAAAGTTAAATTGACTGGTAAAAAAGCAACTGATAAGATCTACTACACTCACTCAATGTACCCAGGTGGATTGAAATCAATCTCTGCTGGTGAACTTCGTTCTAAAAATGCAGTTCGTTTGATCGAGAAATCAGTTAAAGGTATGCTTCCACACAATACTCTTGGCCGCGCTCAAGGTATGAAATTGAAAGTATTCGTTGGAGCTGAGCACACTCACGCTGCACAACAACCAGAAGTTCTTGATATTTCAGGACTTATCTAAGGAAAGGAACAATAAAGTATGTCACAAGCACAATATGCAGGTACTGGACGTCGTAAAAACGCTGTTGCACGCGTTCGCCTTGTTCCAGGAACTGGTAAAATCACTGTTAACAAAAAAGATGTTGAAGAGTACATCCCACACGCTGACCTTCGTTTGGTCATCAACCAACCATTCGCAGTTACTTCAACTGTAGGTTCATACGACGTTTTCGTTAACGTTGTAGGTGGTGGATACGCTGGTCAATCAGGAGCTATCCGTCACGGTATCGCTCGTGCCCTTCTTCAAGTAGATCCAGACTTCCGCGATTCATTGAAACGCGCAGGACTTCTTACACGTGACTCACGTAAAGTTGAGCGTAAGAAACCAGGTCTTAAGAAAGCTCGTAAAGCTAGCCAGTTCTCAAAACGTTAAGAAACGGCTACAATACAGCATTTATCAACACTTCATGGTTCACACCATGGGGTGTTTTTTGATGTTTTTTTGGCAAAATTCACACCACTTTTCACACCAAATTCACACCATTACTTTTTAAGGTTACGGTAGGCAATTTCACCAACAGCCATTGGTATGACATTTGAAGTGTTGACATAGGTCTTAGTTGTGAGAGTATCGCTATGCGTTAGAGCTTCTGAAATGTCCTCTAGTGATGTGCCAAATTGTTTGGCAAGAGTTGCACCCGTATGACGTAATTTATGAGGTGTGGCGTGTGTTAGTTCCTTATGACGGCGTTCGACTGACTTCATCTTATTATTAAGATAATCAGCGTGTAAGGGACTATTAACATTCCCTTTTGTATCAATATAAGTAAAAACATACTGTTCATCAGATTGGATAATATTGAATTTTGCCAATTCCAATTTTTGTTGTTTTTTCCAAGCACAGAGTAAATCAGTTAGTTCAATAGGAATATGGAAAGTTGTCCTTTTATTTCCCTTAGTTGATTTTGGATTTTTATACTTGTCCAAGGCTTTCACTAACTGAATTTCTTGTTTCTTTAGGTTAATGTGTTTCCATTGCAAAGCGTAACTTTCGGATTTCCTATCTCCTAAGAAAAAAGTTGTATAGAATAACACATAATCTTTGAATAGTAGCTTGTCGTTTTCTAAATCTTCTTCAAAAGCGGTGAACCATGCTTGAAGTTCTGATTGTGACAGATATAAATCTTCATCATTTTTACTCTCTTGTAGTTTTATTTTTTTAGTTGCCTTAATACGGCTAATTGTTTTAGAGAGACGATTAGTTTCGATATATTCCAATTCCTCAGCCCAATCAAAAATAGAATTAACGTAACTTCTAATGACTTTAAAGTTTGCATATTCTTCTGCCTTTTGTGTTAAAAGATTCAAGATAACCTGTTTATTTTGATTGAGAAAATCAATGGAATAATTACCAAGCAAGGGTAGGATATGTTTTCTAAAGACAATTTCGGTACCGTCAATAGTAGCTTGTGAAGGTGGTTTTGTGGTAGATGTTGTTTGACCTGCTTTATAGGATTCCCACCAAACATTGTGATAAAAATCGGAAAAGAGGATTGAGCCATTTGTTTCCAATGAGGTTGATTCTCCGCTTAAAATTTTATCAATCTTGTTTTGTAATTCAAGTTCGTATTTTTTAGCCTCACTCCTTAGTTTGAAACGTTTTTCAATCACTTTTTTATTAATTCCCAATGAGGATTTGACTTCTTCTGGGACATAGATACGTAAGCGATAAGTTCCGTTTTTAGTTTTTGTAATTGACATAGTATTCTCCTTTTTTGAATTGAGCTAGAAAAATACCGTGGCTTCATTATATCAGACCACGGTTAGAATGCTACTGATTTTGTAACCAGTAATTAAGTTCGGTTTTATCAAAGCGGACAGTTTTTCCAACTCGAATAACTGGTAATCCCTTTTTTATCCAAGAATCAAGCGTATTATTGGCAATTCCTAGATACTTACAAGCTTGTTGCTTGTTCAAGAATGGACTTTCAATGTTGTTACTATCCAATTTATTTTTTATTTCATTTTCTATAAGTCGGCTAATTAACAGTTGTAGCTGATGAATTTGTTCGTCTGGTAAAATCACTTGCATAGCCTCTTTTGTCCTTTCATGATATAATGTTAGTAGTTATTATTTCTAAGGCGATTTGTTTACGGCAAGTCGTCTTTTTGTATGCCCCAAGTCCCGGAACTCTGGTGTTCACGGACATATTGGTCAATCTCCTTTTCATCGCTGTTAGTAAATTTCGATAGTCCCAATTTTAAGAGGTCTTGGAGAAATTGGTTAGCTTCTTCAAGTGTGGTTGCCTCGTACTTAGCCACATAGAGCTTGGCTAAGGTCTTTGAGACTTGTTTTTCCGTCCATTGTTCCGATTGTCTAAGTGTTGGCTTGGTGCGTTCAATACTCAATCGTGTTTTAGTTTCCGTCTGGAGGTAGTCCAGCCACCATTTAACAGGTTGACGTCTGCGTTTGTTGGTATCCCTGTCATTAGGTCTGACAAAGCGGTAGTGTCCGTTGATTGCCTCAAAGTAAATGGCTGTCAGAGGTCTTTTAAGAACCATTTGCTGGGCGATAATATTGGCTTTGCCTTGCCAACAACGGAGCTCCGCCCTGACCCAAGAATGGGTCCCATCAATGACTTTACCTTTTCCTTTTTGTTCCATGAGTTTGTTATAAACACACCATTGTTGGCTTCCTCGTGCGCCTATGGTGACGGTCTCGCCAATCCGTTCCCCTGTTTCAAGGACTGACCGCTCGTGATAGTCCATGTGTTGGGCTCTGGTGATACACAATCCCCGTTTACAGTAAGCATAGAGAGTTTGAACCGATAAGGCATTATCGTAGATGTCATTAGCAATATCAATTCGGGTAAAGTTAACCTGATAGCGGTAAAGGCGTGTGACTAGAGCTACCCAGTTGTTAGCGTTACCCGCCATAAATTCCTCATATTGGCGACAGCCTTGTCCTTTTAGTTCCAGATAGACCCCCATATTATCTAAGGCTTGGTTAAAGTAAACTTTGATGTCTGAACAGGCATAGTGGCGTTGATACTTATTTATTCCCCAAGCATTCAGTGCAAACTGATCTTGGGGAATAAGGAGTATCTCTTCTAACACCTCCTCTGGTGAAACATCTTTAACGGTTACAGCGAAGTAGTCAATCCTTACGCTGTTGTCCATGCTTAGTCACCAGTCATTTTAAGGTCATTTGCCACTAGTTTTACACCAGACCAGTTGCTACGAGTCATGTTCCACATGAGACGGACTTGAGGATTGACGAGTTCAACGGTCTTATCAAGTAAACCGTCGTTTTCTGCCAGTTTCGTGATTTTGTCGAGGTTGTCATGAATTTCAAGCGTAATCGCTTTGAGTTCTTCAATGGCAATGTTCATTTCTTTTAACACTTTGATTTTATCCGCATCTTGAACGCTACAAACTAGTTTGGATGGTTCGTCTGTTCGGACTTGTTCGCCGTTTACCTCTTGATACTTATAACTCATACGAGCAGAAAGTACCACTACTTTTTTAGGAAGCATGAATTGACTTTTATCAAGGTTCAATTCGCCAAGTTTAAGTGTTGTGTCAGTTAGTGTTAAGTTTGTCATCATATTCTCCTTTGTGTTTTTTAAAGTAGTTATCTTTTCTAAACGTACGCAGAATTAGTTTTGAACCTTACTCTCCCAAGGGATTTCAGCGAAAACTTCAACTGATTGGCTTTAACCTCAGACGTATCAAGGGGTTAGCCCTACTTTCGTGTACGTTCGTACCCCCTATTAGTAGTGGGGCACTTATTTTAATGGCAAGTCTCGCCCGTTTCGAGCCCCTACCGCCTTGTGGGCTACCGTGTTGACCACTCGCCCACAGCGTTGGTGCTGTACCGTGCTCACTTCCCAAACAACTTTTTCTTCCTTGATTTCTCCAAATTTTCAATCTGTTCACTTAACTGTTCCATACGAATAGCTAATGCTTGTTCCTGTTGTGTTAAGTTGGTTACTCTTTGACTTAATTTCTTTAGTTGAAAGGTTAAGCGATTAATTTTTTGGTTAATGGATAAAGGGGAAGCTCTACTGGGGACATAAGCTTTTAGGATTGCCCTATCAAGTCCAAGACTTCCTTTAGTATCTGCAATTTGTTGGAGCTTTTCAATATCATCAGTGGTAAAGAGGAAGACTTTGCTATAAGAACGTTTCCCTGTTTGTATCCTATCTTCTTGAAAGGTATGTCCTGTTAAGTGTTCAATCTTTAAACGCCACTTTTTTAGCGTAGAGACTGAATTTAAACCTGAAACTTGTTTTATTGTTTGATGATAGTCAAAGTAATTAGTCATGTATTCTCCTTTAACTTAAATTTATTTTATATATTTAAAACTTATTTTTACTATTTATATCTATATTATATATCCTTTTTATTATATGTCAAGTATTTTGTTGAAAAATAAGTTTTAAATTGTTAAAATAAATAACAACCAAAACAAAGGAGCTACCTATGACTTATATGATTCATAATTTCGCTTTTAATCTTTCTCGACTTCGTAAGGAAAAAGGGATCAGTCAGACAGAATTGGCGGAAAAACTAAATATTGGAAAACAATCGATTTCTGATTACGAAAAAAGCAAAAGCTATCCAACTTTTGCGACCTTAGATAAAATAGCGGACTTTTTTAAAGCAACACCAGTACAACTTTTTGGGACAAGTCAAGATATTGAACTGGAAAAAGCTGTTCTTAAAACAGATGAATACACAGAAAAGGCTAATAATATCATACAAGCAGTTAAATCTTTTGATGAGTTAGCTCATCAAATAGAAAAATATAATAGTATAGAAGGTTATACTAGTGATACGATTAATAATTTAGCATTTCTATTAAAGAGAGTCCCTATCATATCTCCCAAAACCGACCATCAGCTTTATAAACATATTCCTAGTGGTAAGCTAGTTGAGGCAGAAGATAAAGATGATATTGAAAGTAACTATGAACTTGCTTTTGAACCTAGTGCATTATCTAGATTGCAGTATATGAGTGATGATGAGTTAGCCATAATTGACAAACTGATTTATTTAACTCAAGGTAAACCAATACTTAATAAAGATGGGGAAACATTGACTAGTATTGGTAATGGTAAATACGTTGTAGCAGAGAATGGTGATGAAATTGCCCGTGAAAAATCACCTCTACAGTTATTGTTAGAAAACGAGAGTAAATTAAATAATCTTCTTTAATTTATATGACTAAATTAAAGAAGATTAAAATGTAAAGACTGATGTGAGTGATAATACCTTAAAAATGGAAATGAAAAAAATAAGTATGAATAATTCTATTTTTGCTGATTTGTATTAATTTTTAGGAAAATAAGAGTAAATAGCATAATAAAAAGGGATTGAAAATAAAATTTCAATCCCTTTTTTGGATAAAGACAATAATAATGGTGCTAATTAGGATTAATACCTAAATAAGTTTTAATTTTCTTTTCAAGAAAATCAATATGTTGGTTAATTTCAGTTTGTTGCTTATGAAGTTCATCAAGTTGAAAAAATAGTAGTCTAAGTCGTTGAGGAATTGTGGAGTCTCCTTTATATCTTAGGTCAGCGTATTCTTGCATATTTTTAATAGACATTCCCGTCTTTTTTAATCTAATAATGAATTGAGTCCACGCTATATCAGAGTCATCATAGTATCTACGATTATTTTCTTCTCTGTGTGAGTAAATCAATTTTTCTTGCTCATAGTATCGAAGTGTGGGGATAGAAAGTCCAGTTTTTTCAGCAAATTCTCCAATAGAATAGTGAGCCATAATATTTCCCCTCCTTTTTTTTAATTATTTTAGCATAATTTTTAAAAAAATCAAAAAAAAATTTCAGTTTTCTCTTGACATAAAGTGCACTTTACTATGTAAAATACATAGCATCAAAGGAATTTGATATAAAGCTAGGAGAGGAGGTAATACCATATAGACGAAAAATTGGTTTGAAGGAATAGAGAGCTCCAGAGGGGCTTAGTGATAAGGCTGTCAAGAACCTTGATGGGAGCAGCGACTCTTATAAAAAATGCAAATAGCAATCTGTAAAGGAGAAAATAGTTTGGAACAAACGAAGAATTATACTTGTATTACTGGAGCCAGTGCTGGTATAGGAGCGGAGACAGCAAGACAATTTGCAAAATTAGGAATGAATCTTATTTTAATTGCTCGGCGTCAAGAACGACTAGAAAAATTGAAGCAAGAGATTTTGAACCATTATCCGGATTTAGATGTTGTTATTAAAGTTGTTGATTTATCGAAGTCCAGTAATGTTTTTGAACTTTATGAAAGCTTGAAAAAATATCACATTACTACTCTAATAAATAATGCAGGTTTTGGAAATTATGATAAGGTTGAATATCAAGATTTAGAAAAGATAATAACATTAATCCATCTAAACATTGAAGCTTTAACAATTCTATCAACTCTATATGTGAGAGATTATAAAGATTGTAAAGGCGCTCAATTGATTAACTTATCATCTAGAGGCGGATACATGATGGTTCCAAATGCAGTTACATACTGTGCAAGTAAATTTTATGTCAGTGCTTTTACAGAAGGCTTGGCATTGGAACTAGAGGCAAATCAACATCAATTAAAAGCTAAGGTTTTAGCTCCAGCTGCCACAAAAACGGAATTCGGTCAAGTTGCTACAGATTCGAAAGAATACAATTATGATGAGCATTTTGCTAAATATCACACAAGTGAAGAGATGGCACAATTTTTGATGGAATTATATCAAAGTGACAAAGTTGTTGGTTTAGTTGATGTTACAAATTTTGAATTTCATCTTAGTGGACCACTACTTAATCATTAATTATTTTAATAAATAGAGATAATATGTATTGAATAATAATAGTTGCAGCCATTTTATGACAAGAAAAAAGCTTCTGAAATGTTAGATTTCAGAAGCTTTTTGTCTATCTATTATGATTTAAACCTTGGTAAGTTATAATTTTCTGTGATATTTAGGATATTTAAAAATATAGAAGTATTTTTGTAGACTAATTTACAATTTTTCCAGTATTTTACCAAGTAGTTCTTCTAACTTTCCTAAATCTCCATAGACTGTTCCGTCCATATAAAGATTGTAAACCTCGTCATCTTGCTCCACACGTATTTGTGCAGAATAACCTTTTGATAGTGCTAAGGAACGAATAACTTCTCGTTGAGTTCGTCCATTCCCTTCTCGAAAGGGATGGAAATAATTAAGATTATCAAGAATTTTTGCTAATTGTTTAATAATTTTATTTTTTGAATTAGCAGTTTGATAATAGGTATGAATAAGATGGTTGATATAGTCTTGGGCAGTACTGAAAGATTGTATTGGCATAAAGGGATTCCCGCTTTTTGAGATATTCACCTTGCGATATTGTCCCGCCCAAGCATAGACATCTTGAAATAAATATTTATGAATGGCTAAAATATCACTAATGGAGTAGACTTCTATGGTTTTCAAGCGCAAGTCTGCAAGCCTTCTAGTAACGAATAAATGCTCATTCCGGTAGGCTTCTTCAATATTTGTAATATTTTGTTTGTTGATTAAGACTGTAGAATTTGGATAGGTATATTGGTGATTGGGGTCAATGTACTCATAGCCTTCGTATTGATTTTTAACCAATATTCAATTCCTTTCGTCTGTTGATAACATAAGTTTTTAAATCAATCACATCTTGAACAGTAGGTTCATAATTTTCAATCATTGATGACCCAATGGCATACCAGACAGTATCAAAATCTGAAAAGTTATCAAAGGGAATCCCTAAAATTGTTAATTCTTCTTTATTTACATCAAGAGTCATGGCACACCTCCTTGTATAGAGTTATTCTTATTATACCATAAAATCGGTATTTTCACCTAAAGGATAGAGACTGTTATTAAAGTATGAATTTATGATAAAATAATTTTATCATAAAAAGAAATAGCAGGGGTGTAGCATGGAGGCATATATTACAGAAGCGTTAGTAAAAGCAGGGATTGAGTTGGGAACTCTAACATTTAAAGGAACAACAACACTAGTGAATAGTAAAATTCAATCATTAAAGGAAGAACGTAATGCTGATAAATTACGAAATACTTATGATGAAATTGTAAATGAGTTACTTTCGGAACGAGAACAGGCAATCAGAATTGCTCAGGCATATAAAGAAGAATATGAAAAAGTACATATTGATGATAAAGATATTGAGTATTTACACAACACTTTAGAACAGGTTATTTCTCTGCTATCTTCATTTACTAGTGTTGAAGATGGGAAAGAAGATTCAATGAAACAATTAGTTGCTTTACTTAATAAGGATACTTTAAAGACTATGCAATTATTGGGATTTAATTACAAGGAGGCAATAGGAGAACCTCTAACGGAGGTTTGCTCAAATGCTATAAGAAATAAATTAGGAGGTCTATCATCTAAGAAAAACGTACGTAACAAAAAATAATTTAACCAATGGTGTGAACTTTTAGTATTTATCAGCTCAATTCTTTGTAATTTTGGGGTAAAATTCACACCATTCAGATGAAATTAGTTGAGATTAATTGAAATAACGCTTTCAGAAAAGCGTAGAAATGCTTGATATTAAAGACTTTTGAAATTTAGTCAAACAAAAGTCGTTCAAACCAGGTCTTAAGAAAGCTCGTAAAGCATCACAATTCTCAAAACGTTAATCAATACGATTATATCAACGTTTACAGACATTCAAGAATTATTTCTTGGATGTCTTTTTTGTTTCAAAAAATCAAAGTTCACCCCAAAATTCACCCCATATTCACCCCATCAATTTTTTAAACTACGAAAAGCAATATCACCTACAGTCTGATTGACTTTATCTTTGATATTAACGTAAGTTTTTGTAATCTCTTTATTACTATGAGTAAGAGCTTCTGAGAAGGCTTCAAGAGAAACACCTGCTTGTTTAGCAAGAGTAGCACCAGTATGTCTTAGTTTGTGTGGTGATGCTGGTGCTAGTTCAGGATGCCTGCGTCTGACTGATTTCATCTTGATAAAACTTAAAATCTTTCTAATTATAACAAAGCATAGTCAAAAAGCTATGACCTCTATATTCACAAAAAAATCCAGACCAATACTAGTCCAGATTTCTTGTCTATTAAACATTCTTTTCAAAGAATGGAAGAACGGCTGTAACGGCTTTGTCAACGCAATTATTTAACTGTGAGAATCCGACGCACATAAATTTTAAATGGCGTCTCAGTCACATTTAAATTTATGAGACGCTTAGACGTTAGGCTTTCAATTTATCAAATTTTGATTTGATGTTTGCCTTGAACTCTTCAATTTTGGCCTTGCGCTCTGCTTTACGTTCAGCCTTCATTTGCGCACGCGCTTGGTTGTAGAGGTCTTCTTGGACTTGCAGGGCTGCTTCAACTTCAGCTACGACGGTTGCCACATCCCAACGCAAGATTTGGGTGTCGTACTTGGTGAAGTAAGCATCGATGACTGCTTCGTTGTTTTCTTGCACCAAGGCGACAACGGCTGTTTCGCCGTCGGTCAATTTTTGAGACACAACGTCAATCAAGCCAGCTTCTGTCGTGTCAACGGTGTCACCAACAGCCAGACCATAGAGGCTACCAAAACTATAGCCAAACAAGACACCGATGGGACCACCTAAAAGGCCGACAACAGCACCGACCAAGCCACCCTTTAAGGCTCCATTCGTCGATGAGTCTTCAAAATCATAGCGCTCTTTTTCAACGATATGACTGTTTTCATTCTTGACCAGAGCGATTTGAGCAACCTTGGTTGTCGGAGTTTGGCGGAAAGCCTTCAAATCCGCAAAGGACTGATAAGCTTCGCTTTCGGTGTTAAAGATTGAAATTACCAAGTTTTCCATAGTCAGTACCTCTTTTCTAAATATACACGTACATTTTAACACAGTTTCAATCACTTTTCAATCATTTTAGTGCGACATTTTAATTGATATGTCGCGTTTATCAGCGTCAAAGAACAGTTTCAGTAGCGGTATATCTTTGCCATATCCCAGCCCAGACACTCTGGAGACTCTGAGTGACTATCAAGAAAGATGTCCATCAGATTCTTAAAGCCTCCCGTGCAAAAAGTAAATAAATAGTGTTTTTCCTGTATGCCTGTCACACGGCTAAAAGACCGCTTGACCAAATCTTCCAGAAAATTATAGCAGATATTATGTACCAGCTCTGTGTAGTGAGTCTGATGAGCGTGCCGAATCACAACGACACTTTTATAGAATCTGCCAACTGTTTCCTTATGGTCGAATCCTTGAAAGAAGTCGCTTTATTCGTCGGTCAAGACAATTAATTTGGCTGGTGCAACTGATTCGCCAAGCTATGAACAAGCAATTATTACCTTTTGAAAGCGAAAATGGCAATTATGAAGGTGAAGCTACTCAGGTCTTAGTTCTTCTATCTAATTACTATGCAGACAAAAAACTATTTGATGAAAATACAGATGGATATGGAAATATCTTGATTTTAAAGGATGCATCCATCATTTCTAAATTATCGGCTATCCCAGATTTATTAAAAGGGGATCTAGTAGATAACAATAATATCGAATATATCAAAGCACGCAATATTTGGATTTCTTCAGAGGTTGAGTTAGAGTCAGATGTTGATGGGGATAAGTCGGATAATCTGCCAGTAGATATAAAAATACTAGAAAACAGGCTTGAAAAAGGCTCGTAAAGCTAGCCAGTTCTCTAAACGTTAATTCGTTGCTGGACAGCAGAATACAAACGAAAACACTTTGCATCTTGCAAGGTGTTTTTTTCTATGAGAACTGGCGGTGCGCAATTAGGATAGCTCTAGCGACTTTAGTCGCATAGAGATATGCTATGCACAGTTGCCCCAAGAAAACAAGCGAAGCGATGTTTGATTGGATGGCAACCACTGCACTCAAAACGTTAATCAACACGATTATATCAACGTTTCAAAGCACTCACAGGTTTGCCCTATGGGTGCTTTTTTGTATAGATTTCTGAAAAATTGTTCAAAATCTTACTAGAGTTTTGTCTTCATCTTGAAATTCTGACAACAATGTGATATATTTATAACAGATAAGGTGTGATGTATTTATAACATGATGAAAGAAGGTGACGAAAATGAAAATGTCGAAGAACTTAAAGATAATCCTTTATATCGCTAGCGTGCTTATTGTCGTATGTTTAGTTTTATTGCTGGGGAATCACCTACCGATTCTAGCGAAAGGTGCTATTATGACGACGGCTTGGCTTCCTTCGTATTTGGTTTGTACGATGGTATCGGTCCTCTCAAAATCAACCTATCAAAAGAAAGAAAAAAACATGTTTGGGATTACTGCAAAATTATATACAGTGCTTGTACTTCTCTCGTCCTCGATCTATACTATTGGAGTTTGGCTGCTAACTCCTGGTTCTTTGATTAAGAATATAATGTTAGGAATTGGATTAAGTATTCAATTGTTATTAATGTTTTACTTCTTATTCAAGAGAATTAATGAAGAACCCGATGAACGATTTTATAGAAATATTGCAAAGTCCTCTTCCATTTTGTTTACAATAGCAATCTTTATATTATTGGGAATGGCAACCTTGATAGCTGTCTGTAAAGTTTTCGTTTTGAATGCTGGATTCCTTTATATTTTGGTGGCTTTTTTACTCTTATTATTTGCCATTACTTACTTTATCACTGAAAAAAGGGGATGATATATGGCGAAAGAAAGTAAAATAAAGACTAACTTGAAAGAAGTAAGGGAAGCTTATGGTATGACTCAACAAGATTTAGCAGATCAAGTAGGAATACGGAGAGAAACGATTGTTCACTTAGAAAATAACCGCTACAACCCTTCGTTGGAAATGGCTTTAAAAATAGCACAAGTCTTTAATAAACAAGTGGAAGAACTATTTCGTCTGAAATAAGAGAAGTAAAACAATCCAATTGATTTGTGTATTAGTTTTTTGGAGACTTGTTATTCTGAGAAGAGGTCTTGGTAAGAGGGAGTGTTTTCAAAGGAATTTTCTTGACTTCACCTTAGTTGAAACGCATTCAAAAATAAGATAATAGTTTATTTTTCAAGCATTTTAACCCAATAATAGAACTTTTTAGGCCGAAATATTTTCAAAAATGCTAATGTTTCTCTAATCTATTCAATTTTGAGGTCTTGCATATTATGTAGTTATCATACAAAAGCGCTCAGAGTGAATGAGTACATTCATTTGAAAGATGATATTGTTATATACTTCAAACATATTATCAGTAAAGGGTTTTATACGTCTATTAAATATCTCTTGATTTTTGGCCAAAAAACTTCACATAATAATGAATGTATATTTTACAAATTATGCTTTTATATATGATTTAAATTTGTATTTAAACTTAGCAGAGGACATAATAAATTACCTAAAATAACATTAAAATTAAAAATAATTAATTATTACTATTTGGTAACAGACTTCAAAAACCCTTTGTTTGTAGGAATTGTAGGATATATTAAAAATTTAAAAAAGTTTTTAAAAATTGTTGACATATCTCTAGATAGTGTTATAATCTATAGATGTCAGGGAGGTCCTGATACTAAATATATAATAATCCATTAGAGGAGAAACAATTATGAAAAAAGTATTGCTTACATCAGCTGCAGTTCTTGCAGTATTCGCTTCATCAGCAGCGGTTTTCGCTAACGACGGTAACGTTCACACTGGAAACCTTGATAACAAAACTGAAGCAACTGGTGGTGACTTCTTCACAAACAACGAAGGTGGTCTTACTCAAGCTGCTAAAGATGGTCTTAACAACGTTGATGCAGATTCAACTAAACAAAAATTTGAAGATGCTGGTGAACACATCGAACCAAAACGTGACGCTAACGGAAACATCATCAAAGATGAATTTGTAGTTACTGATAAAGCTAATGCTAACAAAGACGCTAAAGAAGAAGCTAAAGCTGTTAAAGCTGCAGAACAAAAAGCTCCAGCAGCAGCTAAAGCTGACGCTAAAGCTCTTCCAAACACAGCAGCAGTTAAATAATTAACTGTTATTGCTAAAAAAGAATATCACTGGAGCTTATGCTTCGGTGATATTTTTCTATGGATAAAGAAAAGGATTTGACATTTCATGAGTAATCACAATCGTAAATCTAATGGATCTCGCAATAAACTGATTGCTGGAATTTCTGCCGTAGTAATTGCTGCTTTGGCTATCTTCCTTGGCTTCCAGTTTATGTCTCCAACAGCATCATCCTCTAATGGTGTTAAGAGTGTTTTAACGACTAAAAAAGCAAACACTTATAAAGTTTCAGATGAGGAGAAAGCTTACCTCAAAAATAAATTTGATGGTCTTGAGGCGACAAACCCTGATACTATCGCTTATGTCTATGCACCAGGGACTAAATTGGATGAGCCGGTTGTTCAAACAACGGACAATTCAACCTATTTAGATAAAACATTCGATGGAGGAAACGTTCCATATTTGGGAACTGTCTTCATGGATACAGACAATAAGAAAGATTTCAGTGATCGTTTGACTTGGCTCTTCGGCCATGCTCGAGGCAGTAAGGTTGCTGATAGTCGTATGTTCAACGATGTTAACTACTATAGTGATCAGTCGTTCTTTGATAAACACAAATATGTTGTTATTGAGACGCCTCAACGTAAGTACTATTATGAAGCGCTTGCTATGGTAATTGTGCCTGAAGACACAGCTTTCTATCGTACATCATTTGAAAGCGATAAAGACTTTAAACAACAGTTGGATATTATCTATGATCAAGCAAGTGTTAAAAACAAGGATTTGAAGGTTAGTGCTTCAGATAAATACCTCGTTCTTTCGACTTGTCGTGAGGAAGATGAAACGATTCGTGCCAATCTCTACTTACGTCAAATTCCAGACTCTGAAATGTCTGATTTTGTAGCTAAACATGGTAAAGATTTGGAATACACACCAACACGCTAATCATTAACAGAACTCTACTTCAGTATGAAGTAGAGTTTTTATCTTGTCTAAGAAAACTGATTTTTTCAATCGTCGTGGAATTGAGATGTAACCGTTTATTAATCTTTTTTATCATCAATGGATAAGTTTTTTTGGTACACTAGAAGTATGAAAAAGGAGAGTATTATGAAACAGAGCCAGGCTAAAAAGCGTGACAATGCGATGACTAATAAGATTCTGATGGGGTTGATTGCTCTTGTCTTAGGTTTGCTTTTTCTTGAGATTTTAATTGTTCATAGTAAGAACGAACAGCAAAAGAATGCCTCGAACCAAGTACAGACAGCACGTATCATGGCTAATGGGGACTTGCTCTATCATGACGGTCTCTATATGAGTGCCCTGCAGGCAGATGGTAGCTATGATTTCACGGAGAATTTTACTTATGTGAAGCCGTGGTTAAAGCAGGCTGATTTGGTTTTGGGTGATTTTGAGGGAACTATCAATCCTGATTATCCTTTGTCAGGCTATCCTCTGTTTAATGCTCCTCAATCAGTGATTGCAGCTATTAAGGATGCTGGCTATGATGTTATGGATTTGGCTCATAATCATATCTTGGATTCTGGTTTAGAGGGAGCTTTTACAACAGCTGATGCTTTTAAAAAAGTAGGAATTGATCCTGTTGGTGTTTATGAAAAGCCGGTGCGTGATAAGGCACCACTCCTCATCAAGAATGTTAATGGTATCAAGGTTGCAATACTTTCCTATGCTTATGGTTACAATGGCCTAGAGTCGAACTTAACGGATAAAGAGGTTGCAGACCACTTATCGAATTTGGATGAAAAACGTATGAAAGCTGAGATTCAGCGTGCAGAAAAAGAAGCAGATATCACGGTTATCATGCCTCAGATGGGTGTTGAGTATCGTTTGGAACCGACAGATGAACAGGTTAAACTCTATCATAAGATGATTGATTGGGGTGCCGATATTATCTTTGGAGGTCATCCTCATGTGGTTGAGCCTTCAGAGGTGGTTAAAAAGGATGGGCAGCAAAAACTTATTATTTACTCAATGGGAAATTTTATCTCTAACCAGCGCATAGAGACTATGGATGGTGTGGATAGTGCAGAGTGGACAGAGAGGGGTGTCTTAATGGATGTGACCCTTGAGAAAAAGAATGGTCAAACCACGATTAAGACGGCTCAAGCACATCCGACTTGGGTTAACCGTACGCCTAAAGGAACAACTTCGCCAGAGGGGTATCCTTTGTATACTTACCAAACTTATATTTTAGAGGATTTCATTAAAGGTGGTAAATATAGAAATAAACTAGATGAAGAGACCAAAGAACGTATCGATACTGCCTATAAAGAAATGAATGCCCATGTTAATTTAAAATGGAAATAAAGCTAAGATATCGCCTAAATTTGGCGGTATTTTTTGTTTATCGACAAGTTATCCACAGACTTATCCACAGTTGTGGATAAGTCTGTCAACTGTGTTGAATATTGATTTTTCAAGGTTTTAAAAAAAGGAAATTATTTAGGTTGTGAACAAGTTTATCCACAAGTAGTTAGGTCAAAGAGAGGATTTTTCATAAACGATAATGATTAAATATTGCTGAAACATTCGTCTTTTTCAAGAAAAAAGAGGCAATTTTCATAAAAAATAGCATTTTTAATCAAAATATGCTAAAATTATACAAAATAAAATGATGGAGGCTTCTCATGAAAGCAATTATTACAGTTGTAGGTAAGGATAAAGCGGGTATTGTTGCAGGTGTTGCGACTAAGGTTGCAGAACTTGGTTTGAATATTGATGATATTACTCAAACAGTCCTTGATGAATTCTTTACCATGATGGCGGTTGTATCATCGGAAGATAAGAAAGATTTTACACACCTACGTGCTGAATTGGAAGCCTTTGGTGAGTCATTGAACGTTAAAATCAACATCCAAAGTTCAGCGATTTTTGATGCGATGCACAACTTGTAAGATAGGAGTAGCTTAAAATGGATATTAAACAGGTCACAGAAACCATTGCCATGATTGAGGAACAGAATTTTGATGTTCGTACCATTACCATGGGAATCTCACTCCTAGACTGTATCGATTCAGATATCGATAAGGCAGCTGAAAAAGTATATAACAAGATTGTATCTAAGGCTAAGGATTTGGTAACTGTTGGCGACGAGATTGCGGCTGAACTTGGTATTCCGATTGTTAATAAACGTGTATCTGTTACTCCGATTTCAATCATCGGTGCGGCAACAGATGCTACAGACTATGTACCTTTTGCGAAGGCGCTTGACCGAGCAGCTAAGGAAATCGGCGTTAACTTTATTGGTGGTTTCTCTGCGCTCGTTCAAAAGGGTTACCAAAAAGGTGATGAGATTCTTATCAATTCTATTCCACGTGCGCTTGCTGAGACTGATTTTGTCTGTTCGTCTGTCAACATTGGTTCAACAAAGACTGGTATTAACATGACAGCAGTACGTGACATGGGGCGTATCATCAAAGAGGCTTCTCAGGAAGATCCAATGGGTCCAGGTAAGTTGGTTGTCTTTGCCAATGCGGTTGAAGATAATCCATTTATGGCAGGTGCCTTCCACGGTGTTGGTGAGGCTGATGTTGTAATCAATGTTGGGGTTTCAGGTCCTGGTGTTGTGCAACGTGCAGTTGAGAAAGTTCCAGGCGAAAGTTTCGATGTTTTAGCTGAAACAGTTAAGAAGACTGCCTTCAAAATCACACGTGTTGGTCAGTTGGTTGGTCAAATGGCCAGTGAACGTCTTGGTGTCGAGTTCGGTATTGTGGATTTGTCTCTTGCGCCAACACCAGCAGTTGGTGATTCAGTAGCCCGTGTCCTTGAAGCGATGGGTCTTGAAGTTGTTGGTACGCATGGTACTACTGCAGCTCTAGCCCTTCTTAATGACCAAGTTAAAAAAGGTGGTATCATGGCATGTAACCAAGTTGGTGGTTTGTCAGGTGCCTTTATTCCAGTTTCTGAAGATGAGGGTATGATTGCGGCTGTTAAATCTGGTCATATCAACCTTGAAAAATTGGAAGCTATGACAGCCATCTGTTCTGTTGGTCTAGACATGATTGCTATTCCTGCTGATACGCCAGATACTACAATCGCGGCCATGATTGCTGATGAAGCGGCTATCGGTGTTATTAACCAGAAAACAACAGCTGTTCGTATTATTCCTTATGGTAAGGAAGGTGACATGCTGGAACTTGGAGGTCTTCTTGGGTATGCACCGGTAATGAAGGTAAACAAAGCTTCATCGGCTGACTTCATTGCGCGTGGTGGTCAAATCCCAGCTCCTGTTCACAGCTTTAAAAACTAAACGGATGATAAATGCTTTGCCAATTGGTAAGGCATTTTCTGATGGTCTCGCTGGCTAGATAGTCGAGGGGATTTGTGCTATAATGAATTCAAAAATGACGGAAAGAAGGGGCACTATGAGTAAGGTTAAGTTGTATATTGCAAGACACGGCAAAACCATGTTTAACACCATTGGTCGTGCACAAGGTTGGTCTGATAGCCCTTTGACCCCATTCGGTGAAGAAGGTATTCGTGAATTGGGGGTAGGTCTGAAAGCAGCAGGTATTCCTTTTAAAGCTGCATATTCTAGTGATTCAGGTCGAACGATTCAAACTATGGATATCATTTTGCGTGAGACGGGTTTAGAAACTATTCCCTATAAACGTGACAAACGTATTCGTGAGTGGTGTTTTGGTAGTTTAGATGGTGGCTATGATGGTGAACTTTTCTACGGTGTGCTACCGAGAACAGATGCTTTTCAAGGTAAGGATTTGCATGAGGTAACTTATCCTGAACTTGCACAAGGTATCCTTGATGTGGATACGGCTGGTTGGGCAGAGTCTTGGGAAGTGCTCAGAAAACGTATTTTAGAAGGGTTTACAGCTATTGCTGAGGATCTTGATAGGTCTGGTGGTGGTAATGCTATCGTTGTTAGTCACGGTATGACCATCGCAACTTTTGCATGGTTAATTGATCCTTCTGTCGAGCATCCTTCATTGGACAACGGTTCGGTTACTGTTGTTGTTTATGAAAATGGTAAATTTACATTAGAAGCACTTGGCGATATGACTTATCGTCAGGTTGGGCGAGAGATAATAGAAAAAGAAAATGGTAAAAAATAACTATCCAAGTCGCCGTCAGGCGAAAAAGCAAACCAACTGGTTTTTGGTTATCAGTAGTGTCTTGATTGCAGTCCTTTTAGTTGCAGCAGGACTTTATTCTGTATTTGGTGTCAATCGTACGGTTCAACAAACCAATAGATCGTCGGTAATAAAAGGTAGTAAGCAAGCTACCGATGTGACTCAAAGCAAGGATACAAAGGGACTACCTGATGTATCGCCTAAAGACTGGGAATTGCTTTTGGTAAATCGAGATAATAAGTCTAAAGAACTTAATCCTGAGATTGTTGATGTCGATGGTGTTTCTGTAGATGCGAGAATTGCTAAGAATGTTAAGGAGTTTTTAGCAGCTGCTCAAGAAATTGATCCAAGTTACCACTTGATATCAGGTTATCGTAGTGTTGCTTATCAGACAGAACTTTATAACAGTTATGTTCAGCAGGAAATGGCTGCTGACCCAAGTTTGACGGAGTCTCAGGCGGAGAAAAAGGTTCAAACCTATTCACAACCACCAGGAGCGAGTGAACACCAGACGGGTCTTGCGATTGATATGAGTACTGTAGATAGCTTAAATGAAGCAGATCCAGATACAGTAGCTAAAGTCAAAGAGTTGGCGCCGAAATATGGCTTTGTTCTTCGTTTTCCAGATGGTAAAACATCATCAACTGGTGTAGGCTACGAGGATTGGCATTTCCGCTATGTTGGTAAAGAGTCGGCAGAGTATATGACTGAACATAATCTTACTTTGGAGGAATATTTGGCATTATTAAAGGAGAAAGCTAAGTGAGACGACGTTTTAAACTAAAAGCCTTCATTACCTTAGTTGTTGTTTTTGCTTTAGGTATTCTCTTACCTTTGATTCTTCATGCCTCTACAGATGATAATGCTCGTGCGGTAAAGGTTGCTTACACACAGCAAGAATTTATTGAGACCTTAGCTCCAACAGCTCAAAAGATGTCTAAAAACTATGGTGTACCTGCGTCTATTCTCCTTAGTCAAGCTGCATATGAGTCAAATTATGGTAGCAGTCTTTTATCTGTTAAATATCATAACATCTACAGTCTCCCTGCTCAGCCAGGTCAAGAACGTATTCGTTTAAAGGATAGTATCTACAGTAAAGGGAAGTGGCAATACCAAAAGGTGGATTTTGCAGTTTTTAAGGATTGGTCAAGTTCTATGATGACTTATTTAGAAGGACTTCGCCAAGGAACATGGGGCGAGTCGACCTATAAAGAGGTGGCAGGAACGACTAGTTATAAAGTTGCGGCAGAAAAACTACAAGCTGCGGGTTTTAGCAGTGATCCGGATTATGCCAAACACCTCATATCTATTATTGAGACCTATCATTTGTCAAAATATGATTGATAAGATTAGAGTGCCTCTGAGGTGCTCTTTTTTTGCTTTTCTAGGTCTTAAGATGTATTTTTAGCACTCTTATAAAAAGAGTGCTAATTTTTTTGGTTTTTTGGGTTGACATGTTCAAGTTTAGGTGTATAATAGAATCATAAGTTAGCAGTCGATGTGTTAGAGTGCTAATAAATAGAAATGAGGTGACATCGTGATTACGCAAAGGCAAAACACTATTTTGAATTTGATAGTTGAGATGTTCACTCGTACACATGAACCGGTTGGTTCTAAAGCATTACAAGAATCAATTGATTCGAGTTCAGCGACCATTCGTAATGACATGGCCAAGCTTGAAAAGATGGGCTATCTTGAAAAAGCTCATACTTCTAGTGGGCGTATGCCAAGTCGAGCAGGTTTCCAGTATTTCGTCGCTAATTCTTTGAATCTTGATACGATTGATGAACAAGATGTTTATCAAGTGGTTAAGGCCTTTGATTTTGAAGCCTTTAAACTTGAAGATATCTTAGATGCAGCGGCGAAGCTGCTGGCAGAAATGACAGGATGTACAGCAGTGATTCAAGATGTGGAACCGACACGACAACGTCTGACTGGATTTGACATTGTTCATCTATCCAATCACGACGCTTTAGCGGTTCTGACTCTAGATGAATCTAAGCCTGTGACAGTTCAGTTTGCTATTCCAAAAAATTTCTTGTCTAGTGATTTGGAAATTCTTCATAAGCTTGTTCAAGAACGTTTTTTGGGAAACACTGTCTTAGATATCCATTACCGATTGAGAACTGAGATTCCTCAGATTGTGCAAAAGTATTTCAAAATAACAGATAATGTTCTAGATTTGTTTGATTATATCTTTTCACAACTTTTTAAGGAATTGATTTTCATCGAAGGTAAGGTTGCATCACTGACTTATGCCGACTTAAAAACCTATCAATTTTTGGACAATCCACAACATGTGGCACTTGAGCTTCGATCAGCTATCTCCGATGATGAAGTGACCAAGATTTCGGTTGCAGAATCAACTGAAGAAGCGCTTGAAAATGTCACAGTTATGAGTCATAAATTCCTGATTCCTTATCGTGGAATGGCACTCATGCATGTGATTGGCCCAGTTGAAATGGATTATCGTCGCATGGTTAGTTTGGTCAATGTTATTAGTAGAGTTTTGGTTATGAAGTTGACGGATTATTACCGTTACCTCAATAGTAACCATTATGAAGTTAGCTAAAATATAACATTTAAAAAGTATAGAAAGAGGTGTATGCCTTGACTGAAGATATTAAAAAAGAAGAAGTGAAAGAAGAGGAAGCTACGGAGACAACTGAAGAAGTTGTAGAGGAAGTAAGCGAACCTTCTGAACTTGAAGAAGCCCAAGCGCGTGCCGAAGAATTTGAAAACAAATACCTTCGTGCCCATGCAGAAATGCAAAACATTCAGCGACGTGCAAATGAAGAACGTCAACAATTGCAAAAGTATCGTAGCCAAGATTTGGCAAAAGCGATTTTGCCATCACTTGATAACCTTGAACGTGCTCTTGCCGTTGAGGGCTTGACTGATGATGTCAAAAAAGGTTTGGAAATGGTGCAAGAAAGTTTAGTGCATGCTCTTAAAGAGGAAGGAATTGAAGAAATTCCAGCTGATGGTGATTTCGATCATAACTTCCACATGGCTATTCAAACAATGCCTGCAGATGATGAACATCCAGCAGACACGATTGCACAAGTTTTCCAAAAAGGGTATAAACTCCACGAACGCGTCTTACGCCCAGCTATGGTAGTTGTATATAATTAATTGAAAACTTGTCCGAAATGACAGAAAACTATGAATGAAAGATAAAAAAGCAAAATAGAAATTAAAGTAAAAAGGGGAAAAACATATGTCTAAAATCATTGGTATTGACTTAGGTACAACAAACTCAGCAGTAGCAGTTCTTGAAGGAACTGAATCAAAAATTATCGCAAACCCAGAAGGTAACCGCACAACTCCATCTGTTGTGTCATTCAAAAACGGTGAAATCATCGTTGGTGACGCTGCAAAACGTCAAGCAGTAACAAACCCAGATACAATCATCTCTATCAAATCTAAGATGGGTACTTCTGAAAAAGTTTCTGCAAACGGTAAAGAATACACACCACAAGAGATTTCAGCTATGATTCTTCAATACTTGAAAGGTTATGCTGAAGATTACCTTGGTGAAAAAGTAACTAAAGCAGTTATCACAGTTCCTGCTTACTTCAACGATGCACAACGTCAAGCAACAAAAGACGCTGGTAAAATCGCTGGTCTTGAAGTAGAACGTATCGTCAACGAACCAACAGCAGCAGCCCTTGCTTATGGTTTGGATAAGACTGATAAAGAAGAAAAAATCTTGGTATTCGACCTTGGTGGTGGTACATTCGACGTATCTATCCTTGAACTTGGTGACGGTGTCTTTGACGTATTGGCCACTGCAGGGGATAACAAACTCGGTGGTGATGACTTTGACCAAAAAATCATCGACCACATGGTTGAAGAATTCAAGAAAGAAAATGGAATCGACTTGTCAACAGACAAGATGGCTCTTCAACGTTTGAAAGACGCAGCAGAAAAAGCTAAGAAAGACCTTTCAGGTGTCACTTCAACACAAATCAGCTTGCCATTCATCACTGCCGGTGAGGCTGGACCTCTTCACTTGGAAATGACATTGACTCGTGCGAAATTCGATGATTTGACTCGTGACCTTGTAGAACGTACGAAAACTCCAGTTCGTCAAGCCCTTTCAGATGCAGGTTTGAGCTTGTCAGATATTGACGAAGTTATCCTTGTCGGTGGTTCAACTCGTATCCCTGCCGTTGTAGAAGCTGTTAAAGCTGAAACTGGTAAAGAACCAAACAAATCAGTTAACCCTGATGAAGTAGTTGCCATGGGTGCTGCTATCCAAGGTGGTGTTATTACTGGTGATGTCAAAGACGTTGTCCTTCTTGATGTAACTCCATTGTCACTTGGTATCGAAACAATGGGTGGAGTGTTCACAAAACTTATTGACCGCAACACTACTATTCCAACATCTAAATCACAAGTCTTCTCAACTGCAGCAGACAACCAACCAGCCGTTGATATCCATGTTCTTCAAGGGGAACGCCCAATGGCAGCAGATAACAAGACTCTTGGACGCTTCCAATTGACTGATATCCCAGCTGCACCTCGTGGTATCCCACAAATCGAAGTTACTTTCGATATTGATAAGAACGGTATCGTATCTGTTAAAGCTAAAGACCTTGGAACTCAAAAAGAACAAACAATTGTCATCCAATCTAACTCTGGTTTGACAGACGAAGAAATTGAAAAGATGATGAAAGATGCTGAAGCAAATGCTGAAGCAGATGCAAAACGTAAAGAAGAAGTAGATCTTCGTAACGAAGTTGACCAAGCTATCTTTGCGACTGAAAAAACAATCAAAGAAACAGAAGGTAAAGGCTTCGACACAGAACGTGATGCTGCTCAATCAGCTCTTGATGACCTTAAGAAAGCTCAAGAATCAGGCAATCTTGATGATATGAAGGCTAAATTGGAAGCTCTTAACGAAAAAGCTCAAGCTCTTGCAGTTAAACTTTACGAACAAGCTGCAGCAGCACAACAAGCTCAAGCAGGAGCAGAAGGTGCACAAACAGCAGATAACCCAGGCGACGATGTCGTAGACGGAGAGTTTACTGAAAAATAAGATGTAAAGTCCATTAAAACCTCACAGTGAAAATAGGAAGATTTCTCTTTTTCACCAAGAGGTTAGGGCGTGCTCAGTTCGGTAAGGTGTTGAGCTTAGCTAGTAAATGATAAAAAGAAATCCAGAGGTTGCAAACCAGCCTCTGTTTTTCGCTAAAATAAGTGAAGTGAATATAAGATATAGTTTTACTTCGTATCGTAACAAATATAAAATAGAAAGGAACAAAGAGTGTTCGTCGTTGAACACGGGCTATGGATTAAGCAAAAAAGATAGTTGGTTTCAAGGGACTAGGTGTTCATCTTCAAAACTATTACTTTGGCTTTCTCCATTAGATGCCCTTTGTATCTAAAATTATGAACAATACCGAATATTACGATCGTCTTGGGGTATCTAAGGATGCCTCTCAAGATGAAATTAAACGTGCCTATCGTAAGATGTCTAAGAAATACCACCCAGACATTAATAAAGAACCGGGTGCGGAAGAAAAATATAAAGAGGTTCAAGAGGCCTACGAAACTTTAAGTGATGACCAAAAACGTGCAGCCTATGACCAATACGGACCAGATGGTGCGAATGGTTTTGGTGGTCAAGGAGGCTTTGGTGGCTTCGATGGTGGTGCAGGCTTTGGTGGCTTTGAGGATATCTTCTCTAGCTTCTTTGGTGGTGGTGCTACTCGTAACCCGAATGCTCCACGTCAAGGTGATGATCTTCAGTACCGTGTCAACCTAAGCTTCGAAGAGGCGATTTTTGGTGCCGAAAAAGAAGTTCACTACAATCGTGAAGCAACATGTAAGACATGTTCGGGATCTGGTGCAAAACCTGGCACAAGCCCTGTAACTTGTGGTCGCTGTCATGGTCAAGGAGTTATCAATGTTGATACGCAAACACCACTTGGTATGATGCGTCGTCAAGTAACCTGTGATGTCTGTCATGGAACAGGTCAAGAAATTAAAGAGCCATGTCAAACTTGTCATGGAACAGGACATGAAAAACAAAGTCATAAAGTATCTGTCAAGATTCCAGCAGGTGTTGAAACAGGTCAACAAATTCGTCTTGCGGGTCAAGGTGAAGCTGGTTTCAATGGTGGTCCTTATGGAGACCTCTTTGTAATCATCAATGTTAATCCAAGCGATAAATTTACTCGTGATGGTTCAACAATTTACTATACACTTAACATTTCCTTTGTCCAAGCAGCTCTTGGTGATACTGTCGAAGTACCAACAGTTCATGGAAATGTTGAGATGACCATTCCAGCAGGAACTCAAACAGGCAAAACTTTCCGTCTAAAAGGAAAGGGTGCTCCACGTCTTCGTGGAGGTTCACAAGGAGACCAACACGTTACAGTTAAGATTGTAACTCCTACGAAGCTAAACGATGCTCAAAAAGAAGCTCTCCTTGCATTCGCCAAGGCAAGTGGAGATGAAAAAATCGCACCACAGAAAAAAGGTTTCTTCAATAAAGTAAAGGATGCCTTAGAAGATTTATAAAGGAAGGACGCTGAAGGCGTCTTTTTCTTTATTTCGAAAACTGTATGGGGTCACTTGACAATCGACCTACTTTTTATCCTTGAAAAAATCTGATATGATAATTTTATGGTTAGATACAAAGCGACAATTTCCTATGATGGTACACTTTTCTCAGGTTTTCAAAGACAACCAAATGCACGTTCTATTCAAGAAGAGCTTGAAAAGACTCTTTTACGGTTAAATAGCGGTACACCTGTCACCGTTCATGGAGCGGGGCGTACAGATGCAGGTGTTCATGCCTATGGACAAGTTATCCACTTCGACTTGCCCCAGGAGCGGGATCCAGAGAAGTTACGTTTTGGTTTAGATACGCAATGTCCAGATGATATTGATGTTGTTAGTATTGAACTTGTATCAGAAGAATTTCATGCACGATACAATAAACATAGTAAAACTTATGAGTTTCTAGTAGATGCAGGGCGACCTAAGAACCCTATGATGCGTAATTATGCGACCCACTATCCCTACCCTCTAAGTTTAGCACCTATGCAGGAGGCCGCTAAGGATTTGGTCGGTACACATGATTTTACAGGCTTCACAGCTTCAGGAACTTCTGTAGAAAATAAAGTACGCACAATTACACAAGCTAGTGTATCTATCGATGAGAAAACTGGATTTTATATCTTTACTTTTTCTGGCAATGGTTTTCTCTATAAGCAAGTTAGAAATATGGTCGGTACCTTGTTGAAGATTGGCAATGGTCGCATGCCTGTTTCGCAAGTTAAGACAGTGTTGGAAAGTCGTAATCGTAATCTCGCAGGACCAACGGCAGCAGGAAATGGGTTATATTTGAAGGAGATAAGATATGAGTGATGAATTGATTTTAGCGATTTCGGGGAATGATATTTTTAGTGGTGGCGGACTTCATGCAGATTTAGCGACGTTTACCACAAATAAACAGCATGGATTTGTGGCTCTTACCTGTCTGACAGCTATGACTGAGAATGGTTTTGAGGTCATTCCGGTTGATACTAATGTTTTTAAACAACAACTTGACTCACTAAAAGATGTCCCATTCTCAGCAATAAAAATTGGTTTGTTGCCTAACGTTGAAATCGCAGAATTAACGTTGGATTTTGTTAAAAAACATTCTGATATTCCAATTGTCTTGGATCCCGTTTTAGTATGTAAGGAGACTCATGACGTTGAAGTTTCTCAACTACGTGATGAATTGGTTAAATTTTTCCCTTATACCACGGTTATCACTCCGAACTTACCTGAAGTCGAACTGCTTATAGATAGAAAGGTTAAGACTCTTGATGACATGAAGCATGCGGCTAGCTATCTCAATGAATTAGGTGCTAAGACTGTCGTTGTCAAAGGTGGAAATCGCTTGGATGGTAATAAAGCGATAGATGTCTTTTATGATGGAACAGATTACAAATTGTTTGAAGAAGCTGTGCTAGACAAAAACAATACCGGTGCAGGATGTACATTTGCTTCAAGTATAGCTAGTGAATTAGTCAAAGGCTGTTCAGAAACTGAAGCTGTAGCAAATGCTAAAGCCTTCGTTTATGAATCAATTAAACAATCAAATGAATTTGGAGTAGTTCAATATGCAAAATAAGAAAACAAAAGAGCTAACATTATTAGCTGTCTTAACGGCTTTATCAGTGACCTTTGGATTCGTAGCTAAAATTCCGACTCCAACAGGGCTTTTAACTTTGGTAGATGCAGGAATCTACTTCACAGCCTTCTATCTTGGGAAGAAAGAGGGGGCAATTGTGGGCGGATTGTCTGCTTTTCTGATAGATCTGCTATCATCTGCTCCGCAATGGATGTTTATCAGTTTGTTAATACATGGTGCACAAGGTTATTTTGCTGGCTTAAAAGGGAGCTATCGTATCCTAGGCCTTCTGATTGCAGCAGTTGTGATGGTGGGTGGCTATGCACTTGCTTCAGTATTTATGTATGGAACAGGAGCTTCAATCGCAGAAGTAATTCCTAATTTCTGCCAGAATGCTCTTGGCGTAGTTGTTGGATGGGTATTGTATCAAGGATTCAAAAAAGTTCAGTCTAAAAAAGGTTAATAACATTACTAAACCCTATTGACAAGAACTAAATTGGGTGATAAGATATAAAAGTTGTCTTAACTGACTTGCCACAAACTTGAAAAGGTTCCAAAACTTTAAAAAAGTTATTGACAAGACAGGTCAGAGATGATATTATAAATAAGCTGTTTCGCGAGAGACAGCAGACACGAGAAGTGAAAAAAACTTCAAAAAAAGTGTTGACAAGGCATTCTAGATTTGCTAGAATATAGAAGTTGTCTTAAGAGAGACAAAGACCTTTGAGAACTGAATAAGAAACCAAGTG